>JBMDYE010000579.1:0-19009 GCA_048595135.1 Planktothrix sp.
CTTACTCAGTTCCATGAATGGACGGTTAGAAGTTTTAGCAATTCCTTCTGAAGGAGAAGATGCTAATTTTAATCGCACTCAATGTTCTATTCCGATTGTTAAATAAGAATTAGGTTTTATTCTTTTATTAATAATTAATAGAACTAAGCTATTATGCCTTGAACTTTAATTTTAAGAGTCGGGGTTAGGAAATCAATTAACAAAATGTTGAGTCCGTTCTACCTTGAGAATCGATTCGATAACAATGCTTTAAGTTACACGTTTGTTTTTATTCCAAAAATTGAGTCTGTAATAAAGTTACTGAACATTAAATTAGATGAAAACTTGCTAAAATCGTGATAGTCTCCCTTTAATGTAAGTGGGTAGTCCTAATGATCTGAATATTAAAATTATTTCGTTGTCGGGTTTCAGCCCTGATTCTAGAGGACTTCATCCCGACAACAAACCGTCTCTTTTTTGTGTCTTTAGTCATGACCACGTACTTAGACGATAATGTTGTTAAATTTGCTTATTTTTTAACAACATTCGGCTAATGATACCCACCATAAATAAACCTAAACCCACAGATGGTTCAGGTACTTTTGCTGAATCTTGAGAAGGATTAACAGGACGTTGTAGTGAGGCTTCTTTGGCTTTAATTTCTACAAAGGCATTCGTAAAAGATTTAGCTGAAGTACCACCGGCTCGAAGTAAATTCAAATTCCAAGCTGCACCGCCAATTGTTGAGTTTCCAGTAGCCCAAGCTAAATTAATATAGTCGTTGCTGGTGGTTCCAAAACCCCAAGTTGCTACACCTCCTGTGGTCTGGGTAAAGCCACCTTTTCCATCAGCAATAAAAGCATTTTGTTGAGAATCAACGCCGATCGCATTTCTACTATTGCTATCTCGAAAATTAAAATTAACAACAGCATTCAGTAAAGCATTTTTACCTTGTAGCTGATTCAAAATACTGTTGAAATTAAAACCTAAAGAATTCCGGAGGCCATAATCTCGATCTTCATCGGTGATGAGTACGACATTAAGCACTGCATGATCTCGGAATGAGTAATGATTAAGACCGAAATCAATGGCTTGATAACCATCTTCATAACCGCCTGAAGAGATCAGTTTGGAACTGGCATTAGCAAACATACTAGCCGTTCCAAATTGCTGAAGACCGGGTGTACTTAAATCTAGATCAATCGATCTGGCGAAAGGAGAACCGGGATAGAACGTTCCTCCAAAACCAATTAAACCAAATCTGTTATCTTGCAATCCTTTTGTTTGTAAAGCAGTATCTAGACTGCCAACCATGTTCCTTAACCAAGTGTGTTCACCAGCCATTGAGCCGGATTCATCTACGATAAATAGGAAATCCGCCGATTTGTTTGCTGCTTGGGCAACATTAAATAAACTACTCGATAAAACGGTTAAGGTCGTGGAAATTCCTAAAAAGTAACGGATTAACTGAGGCTTTCCTGGTAAAGAGCTAGTGCTAAAAGTCATTGAGTTTATGTTTTATTTGAGAGGTTTCTCTCTGGTAGATTCATTCCCTATCATAAAGACTTAAAAACCATGAGCAAGCTTTTAAAAATGAAATTTACTCAATCTTGATTTTAACAAGCTCTTTTATTAAGCTTATATAAAGTACCTCTGAAATATTACAGTTGTTTTTCGACTAATCGCGTATCTTACTTGACAAGTAGAACCATAAAAATACGGATAAACCCGGAATTTATCTTATTAAGTGGGTACTCCTAGTGATCCAAATCTTAAAATTTTTCGTTGTCGGGATGAAGTCCTCTAGAATCAGGGCTGGAGCCCAACAACAAACCGTCTCTTTTTTGTAGCTTGATTGATGACCCCGTACTTAGTTTTTTTGTGACCTCGGCATAACATCAGGTAAGATCCAGACAAGCGAGTTAATTATAGAAATTAAGCTAATAACGCGATCGCGCAAATAAACGACATAACTCAATAATATAAGTTTGCAGTGTGGCCATATCTTCCGCGCCTCGTTTCAAACTCGCTTCTAACTGAAGTAATAAGGGTAAGGTTTGTTGTAGTTGGGTTAGGGTAAGCGCCTGAACTTCCTTTTGTAAGAAATAAACCCGGTTGGGGTTGCCAATTTCTGCGGCTTTGGCAATTTCCTGTTTATCACGCACATTGGTTTCTGCCATTAGCTTAATCCATAACCAAGTCCGAAACTGACTAATTAAAGTTGCAACAATTTTGAGGGCGGGTTCATTATGGCGAATTAAATTAGCAATTAAGTCTAACGCTTCACTGGTTTGTCCTGATTTAATGGCGGTGGCGAGTTTTAAACTATTTTGAGTATTGGATTGAACTAATAAAGAAATTTGCTCTACAGGAATCGGTTTTTGACTATTGTTAACAAATAGTTGTAGTTTTTCTAATTCATTATACAGTTGTCGGGTATCATTCCCCACTAACTCGGCTAATAAATTAACTCCTTCCCCAGTTAAGTTAACACCTCTTTCTTTAGCAAGTTTTCTAACGTGCTGTTCTAATTTATCTGTCTCCCAAGGTTTAATTCGCGGAAATTCTCGTAATTCTCCCTTAGATTTTTTGATATATTCTTCTAAGAGCTTAGAAGATTTGAGACGTCCATCAGGTTTATTGGAACTGGTCAATAACAACGTTGTCGTATCGGGGATCACCGGAAGGGTGCGTTCTAACTCTTGAAATAACTCAGCAGAACACTGTTGAGTTAGAGGACTGTCCACCAACCAAACAAAGCGACCACCGAACCCAAAGGGAGGGGTCATGGCTTGATTAAGCCCCGAAATTATAGAATTTGGTTGATCGGGCAGAATTCTGTCAAAATTAAAACTAGCCCAATTGGGATCAAGGACGGACTCCCGCAAGACTTCAACGGCTTGCATTAACAAAAAGTCATCGTCTCCCCAATAGAGGTGTATTGGCATAACAAAACTTATTTTAGACGAGGCGATTTAGATTGGACGATAATTATCAAGTTTATGTGAATCGGGTAGCGCGGATGACTCTACCAGAGGCTTACAAGTCTCAACTGGAATATATTCAGGAGTCACCCAAATTTAAACCGGATTCTACAGGAAAACGAAACGCGGTACCGTTCCCCGGTTATACTATCATAACCCCAACGGCAGAAAATGACTCAGACAATGCTGAGTTGTACAAAAATCTCCAAAATTGTCAACATCAACTCAGTGATAAATTGGATGCGGATTTTTTTATTCCCATCCCTGAAGAAAGCTTACATTTTACCTTAGCTGATCTGATCTGGGATAGTTCTTATAAAGATGCCAGTCAAGATCCTTATTTTGAGCAAAAGTTACACCAAGCGATCGCACAATCTTTTGAAACGTTTGAATCTACCCCCATTACTCATTCAATACGTTGGCAGGTTTTTGGATTTATGTTAATGCCTAGAGCGTTAGGGGTTTGTTTGGTTCCCCGTGATGAAGAATCGTATCAAAGCATTGTTGATTTTCGTCGCGCTATTTATCAAAATTCTGATTTAATTGCATTAGGCGTTGATCAACAATATCATTTAACCGCTCACGTTACATTAGGATATTTCGGGACAATTTCTCCTGATTTGGATCGGGATAATTTGTGTAATCTTTTATCAGATTTTAATCAACAATGGCTTGATTCTACTCAAGAAATCAGGGTGACAAGGGCAGAACTTTGCAAATTTGATGACATGACCTGTTATTATCGAGAACCCGACTGGCCCGCTTTAGAATTTAATGGATAGGAAGAAGAATTAAGAATTAAGAATTAAGAATTAAGAATTAGGCAATAGGGAATAGGGAATAGAGAATAAGCTCAGAAATTTCTTTTCCCTTGTCTCCTTGTCTCTCCTTTCCCCTGTCCCTTAGTCCCTCCTTGTTCCCTGTTTCTCCTTCGCTGGCGATGTGTCCGACTGATTCTTAATTCTTAATTCTTAATTCTTAATTCAAAAGATGTCTATTGAAATTCATCCGATTCAAGCTGAAAGTTTTGCAATCATTGATCAAGAAATTGGTGAACATTCCTTTAATGCGGCTGAATATGCGATTGTTCGACGAGTGATTCATAGCACGGCTGATTTTGAATATTCTCAATTAATTCAATTTAGCCCTAACGCAATTGAACAGGGTATTTTAGCCTTAAAACAGCAAGTTCCGATTATTGTTGATGTGGGAATGGTGAAACAAGGGGTAGCGAGTTTAGTGACTCAAACCTTTCATAATCCCTTAATTTCTGCAATTGAAAACGTTTCTACTTGTTTACCGGGAAAAACGCGCACAGAAACGGGATTACTTCAAGTTGCAGAACAATTTCCGAATGCTATTTTTGTGATTGGAAATGCCCCAACTGCCTTAATTTCTCTTTGTTCTCTGATTGAAGAAGGATTAGTTTCACCGAGTTTAGTGATTGGAGTTCCTGTTGGTTTTGTTTCCGTTGTTGAATCTAAATTTAGGTTAGCGCAAACTCCGGTTCCCCAAATCAGAGTGGCGGGAAGAAAAGGCGGTTCTCCCGTCGCTGCTGCAATTTTAAATGCTTTAATAGTATTGGCATGGGAGGAAAGAGAGAAGGCAGGAGGCAGGAGGCAGGAGGCAGGAGGCAAAAGGCAGAAGGAAGAAGGAAGAAGGAAGGAAAAATAGTCTCCTTGTCCCCCCAACCCTATTCCCTATTCCTTAATTCTTAATTCTTAATTCTTAATTCGATCATGATTCATGTTGTTGGAATTGGATTAGATGGTATAGTAGGACTGAGTGAATCGGTTCTTAATACTGTTAATGGTGCAAGTTTATTAGTGGGAAGCGATCGCCATCTAAGTTATTTTCCTCAACATCCTGCTCCGCGTTTAGTGTTAGGAGATTTAACGGAAACAATTGTTGAAATTAAAAATCAATTCTTTCAATGGAATCTTTATCCTCAATCTAATCAAAATTATATTGTAATTTTAGTCTCAGGCGATCCGCTTTTTTTTGGGTTAGGACGATTATTAATTGCTGAATTTTCCCCCGATCAGTTAACCTTTCATCCCCATCTAAGTTCTATTCAACTGGCATTTAACCGCCTTAAAATGGCTTGGCAAGATGCTGAAATTATTAGCGCCCATGGACGCTCAATGGAAGGGTTAATTCAATCGTTACAACAGGGGGTTGAAAAAATTGCAATTTTAACAGATAATATTAATAATCCCCCGGCGATCGCTCAGTTACTTTTAGCCTTAGATTTACCCAGTCGTTACCAATTTTGGGTTTGTGAAAATTTAGGGGGAATGGATGAAAAGGTTCAACAATTTGATCTAGAAGCCGTCAATCATCAAACCTTTTCCCCATTAAATGTTGTTGTTTTATTACGTCAATCTAGCTTATCGACAGAACCGTTAGATTTATCTAAAGTTCCTCAGTTTGGGATTCCCGATCAACTGTTTTTAAGTTATAGCGATCGCCCTGGACTCATGACCAAACGGGAAGTTAGACTTTTAGTTTTAGGAGAACTGGCGTTACAACCGAAACAAATTATCTGGGATATTGGAGCAGGAACAGGTTCTGTTTCCATTGAAATTGCTCGACTTTTTCCTGATTCTACGGTTTATGCCATTGAAAAAACCGCAGCCGGAACCACTTTAATTGAACAAAATCGACAACGGTTTCAAACCAATAATGTCGTTTCAATTCATGGAGAAGCTCCTAATATTTTACATCATTTACGTTCTCCCCATCGAATTTTTATTGGCGGTAGTGGGAATAATTTAAGCGAAATTTTAGGATTATCGAGTATTCGCCTCGCACCTGGGGGGATAATCGTTTTAGCGTTAGCCACCATTGAACATTTAAACATCGCCTTAGCGTGGTTAGAAGAACGCAAACGGATTGAACGAAGTTGGACTTATCGGTTATTAAATGTACAGTTATCCCGTTCTGTTCCTATTGCGAATTTAACCCGTTTTTCTCCCCTCAACCCCGTCACAATTTTAACTATTTCTCACCAAAGTTTATTCAGTAATCAGTAATCAGTCAGAAGGAGGCAGCTTTGCTGGAGGCAGAAGGCAGAAGGAAGGAAAAATAGTCTCCTTGTGTCCAATTAAGCTATTGCCTATAGCAAGATTGCCTATTGCCTAATTCTTAATTTTCTCGTTGCTAGGTTCAACCTAGCAATGGGTTGTTGCAGGCTCCGCCTGCTGTAAAGATTAATAATAAGAAGGCAGAGCCTTCAATAATGGATTTCAAGGTTCTACCTTGAAACCAGCGATAATTCTTAATTCTTAATTCTTAATTCTTAATTCCTATTTATGCCGAATAAACTCATAAATGGCTAAATAATCGGTTCCGGGTTGGTTCCAAGAATAATCATAATTCATGCCTTGAATTCTTAGTTTTTCAAACTCATCGGGGTAGTATTCCCATAAGCCAATAGCTCGATCCATTGCCGATTCTAACGCTTGGTAATCAGTTTGATAAAACACATAACCATTGCGTTCTTCGGGTTCGTGAGTTTCATCATAATCTCGATCAAAAACCGTATTGACTAAACCCCCGACTCCGCGCACAACGGGAACCGCACCATATTTCAAACCAATCATTTGGGTTAACCCGCAGGGTTCATAATTACTCGGAACAATAATAATGTCCGCCGCTGCATAAATGAGGTGGGATAACTCCTCATTAAATCCTAATTCCAAATGACAATCGGGGTTATCATTGAGATAATGTTTTTCATGCCAGAACCAAGCATTAATTCCGGGTTCCGTTGCTGAACCTAATAAAACAAATTGCGCTTGTCGATGTAGGGCATAATAAATAGCGTGTTGAACTAAATGAACCCCTTTTTGATCATCTAAGCGACCAATATAACAAACAAGCGGTTTATTGTCATGGCGCAACCAAAGCTTTTCTCGCAAAGCTTTTTTATTCTTTTCTTTTCCAGTTAAATCATCGGCGGTATATTGAGCCGGAATAAACCGATCAATTTCAGGGTTCCAAACCTCATAATCAATTCCATTTAATACCCCACCAAATTTATGTTGATGGAGTTCTAACGTATGCCCTAACCCGTAACCAAACTCGCCATAATGGGCTTCCCAAGCATGGTTAGGGGATACCGTTGTTACAAAATTGGAATAAACAATACCCCCTTTCATAAAGTTTAATCCGAAGGGGTTGAAATTATCCCGTAAACGCTCATATTCAAAGTAATAGGATTCTCGATTTAATCCCGTTGCCCAGAGGATATTGGTTCCAGCAATACCTTGATGTTTAAAGTTATGGATGGTATAACAAACCCGTTGGTTTTCCATGCCATGATATTTGTACATTTCATATAACATGACCGGAACTAAACCCGTTTGCCAGTCATGACAATGAAGCACATCAGGGCGTTTATTTGTTTTTAATAAAAACTCTAAAGCGGCTTTACTAAAAAAGGCAAACCGTAAATGATCATCAATGCAACCATAGTAACAGCCTCGGTTGAAGAAATTATCGAGAGAGTGAGGTTCAATGAAGAAACATAAACGGCCATGAACCCAGCCACAAAAGACTGTGCAATGAATGGCGCCATCAAACCAAGGAACATATAAATCTTGATAAGCTTCATGAAGTCCCCAAATTTGGTCATACCTCATGCAGTCGTACTTGGGCAAAATGATTTCAATGGTATGGCCCCGCAGTTCTAGTTCCCTACTGAGTCCGTACACAACATCGCCTAAGCCTCCCGCTTTGATGACTGGGGCGCATTCAGAGGCAATTTGTACGATGTACATCCTGTTTCCTCACTCCAAACCTGACGAGCGTTTTCTCCATCATAGTAATCATCTTAGTTCCAACAGTAAACCCCTAAAGACTGATTTTTTTCTAGAGTATCGCAGGTCAGAAACCGGGTTTCTTAAGCTTTCTTTCGGTGAAAGCACAAAGATAACGACAGAAACCCGGTTTCTCTCAGAAAAACAGAATGATAGAGGTGACTGTTTAATCCTTCAGCCAATCTTCACCGATCCGAATGGTTAAATCTGATTCTAATTCTCCTGTTGATGACGCTTTGATTTTTCCAACATTGATCATTTGTTGCAGTAGATTTGCGGCTCCTAAATCTCCCCCTTGAGCAATAATTTCTGTTTGTCGCTGTTGATCAAAAGAGTTCGGAACTAAATACATCGCTTCAAACCCTTTTTCGGCTAATAAATTGATCATTTTTTCCCCGGCTTTGGGATTTCCAGAGGCATTCTGAATGGCTATTTTAATATCTTTTGAAATGGTTTCATACGCTGAGGGTTCGTAGGTGCTTTCTAAAACAAATCCCGTTGAATCGATGCGAAAATATTGGAACATCACGCGATCGCGTCCTCGCTCATCTACAATCCAATAACTCGTATCTGCTTCTTCCGCACCGCTCGAACGACCGGGTAACGTCACCATTTTAAACTTTTGTTCATCAATTTTTAAGCCAAAATTCACTAAAGTTAAAATCTCTTCAAAACTTAAATTGGTATCAATATATTTTTGCATAATCCGAATCATTTCCGGGACACGCGGTAATATCGAGGGTTCTTTAATTCGGGTTAAAATCGCTTCAATTAAAGCTTGTTGACGTTGAATGCGACCCACATCCCCATATCCATCCCCCCGAAATCGGGCAAATTGATCCGCTTGTTCTCCATTCAAAGTTTGCCAACCGGGAGATAAATCAATCTTTAATTGTTGAGTATTATCTTGATAAGACATCCGTTGCGGAATATAAACTTCCACACCTCCTAAAAGATTCACTAATTCTCGAAATGCACCGCTACTCACCCGAACATAGCGGGGAATTTCTACTTGATTTAATGTATTTTTAACCACTTGTGTCGCTAACTTGGCATCTCCCCAATAATTCACCTCACTAATTTTTCCGATTCCATAATTGGGAATATCAACTTGCGTATCACGGGGAATCGATAATAAACTAATCGATTTATCTTTCGGTTCAAACCGAGCTAAGATTACCGTATCACTGCGACCGTTAAAAACATTATTAGAGTTTTGATTGGGGTTTGGTTTTCCATCAATTCCTAATAATAAAAGATTAACGGGACGAGATAAAGTATATTTAAAGCGATGTTGCCATAAACTATCTAAAATATTAGAATCGGGTTCGGTAAAATCAAATTTTTCAGGAAGAACTAAGGCAGTTAATGCCCCCAACGATGCAGATAAACTCGCTAAACTTAAAACAATAAAACTAAAAAACAGGAGTTGCAGAAGTTTGGGTTTCCGCTTGTTAGACGGGAGAGGATAAGACATAAAATTCTATATTATAAATGTAAAAATTCTAACTCATTAGGGAAGTTGTATTAAACAATGCCACCCAATGAGCTAAGAAACATGACTTATAATATATCAGGCATCAGTCACCAGTCAGCAGTCAGTAGAGACGCGCCCAGGCGAAGCCATACCGAAGGTTATTGGCGCGTCTGTACCCAGTCACCAGTCACCAGCTAAAAATTCTGCTGACTCCTTTCTTAATTCTGATCCTTACGTGCTACGCACAGGCTCCGCCTACGTTCCACGACTGACGCTACTTGAGTCTCTTAATTCTTAATTCTTGTTTAATCGTTCTAAAGAAATTCGAGCGGATTCTGCCACTTGAGGATGACTGTCTTTGACTAAATAATTCAAAGCAGAAATTGTTTTTTCTGAGGGAAGATTACCTAATGCTTCGGCTAACCGTTGACGCACTAACCAATCTTCCGACTGAGCAAAATGGAGAATTTGATCAACCGTATCAACGGCTTTAATTTCTCCTAAAGCAGCAATTGCGGCTTGATGTAAAATCACTTCTGGACTGTTTAACGCTTCTAACAAAACTTCACGGGCGCGAATATCTTTCAAATTCCCTAAAGAAACCGCCGCACTAAATCGAACCAGCCAATCTGTATCCTCATAAAATGCCCGTGATAACGGTTCTAACGCCCGAATATCTCCTAAATAACCCAAGGCTCCAGCCGCATCGGCTCTCACCCCATAATCGGGGTCAGTTTCTAATAATTTAACGAGGATCGGGTAGCATTCTTCAGTCGGTTTTATTCCTAAAGCAAACACCGCCATTGATCGCACTTGCAGACTTTGATCATTCAGCACTTTTTTAATCAAAGGGACTGCATCTTGCGGGGGAACATCTCGCAATGATGCTAAAGCAACAAGGCGATCGCGTAAATTTTCGCTCTCTAACTGGGTTGCAATTGTTTCTAACTTTGAGGATTGACTCATGTAAAAATCAAGAATAAAACAGATAATTTTGAATCTCTATTAATTATAATGACAAACAATAGGTGCGGGGAGGCTTGAGACTTGTCGGTTTCCCTCACTTGTTCCCCGGCTTTGGGACACAAGGGAAAGCAAGCGGGGAAAAGCACGTCCTTGCTGATCAAACGGGTGCTATACAATCTCCCTACTCTCTCTTACCGTGATATGACTATGCAATTCTACCAATCTTCCCATTACTCTTCTGCATTAGAACAAGCGATTGATCGCTATCCCGTCACTGTCACACCAGAGACTTCTTTATTAGATGTAATTAAATTACTGGGACAATCTCAAAGTCGTTGTTCTTTGACGCAAACTAATTCACCCGTAGAGGAGATCAAAGCTAGTTGTGTATTAGTCATTGATGAAAAACCGGAAGAAATGATTCATATTCTTCCGGATGAACAACCGGAACAATCTTCTCTATTAGGAATAGTAACAGAACGAGATATTGTGCAGTTAATTGCGGCGGGAATTTTAGATAATCCAACAGAAGCACCGTTGCATAAAATTAGAGTCGCTGAATTTATGTCTCCGGTTGCTGTCACTTTAACAGAATCCGATGATCAAGATATTTTTACGGCCTTATCTTTATTCCGACAACATCAAATTTTACATTTACCCGTTTTAGATAGTCGAGGCAATTTAGTTGGGGTGGTGACGCCAGAACGAATTCGACGAGTGTTACAACCTTCTAATATTTTAAGATTGCGTCGTGTCGGAGATGAAATTACAACCCAAGTTGTTACGGCTCCGGTAACAACCTCTGTATTAAGTTTAGCTCAAATGATGGCAGCCCATCAAGTCAGTTGTGTGATTATTTTTAAAACCGGAGAAAAGAAAAAATTAACCCCGGTCGGATTAGTAACGGAACAAGATATTGTAGAAGCACAATTTTTAGAATTAGATTTAGGCATCACTCAAGCGGCAACGGTGATGCGAACCTTATCGTTTTATTTAAGACCCAATGATTCTCTTTGGATCGCCCATCAAGAAATGCAAAAACAGCAGGTACAACGGTTAGTGGTGTGTGGAGATGAAGGAGAATTATTAGGGATCATTTCACAAGTTAGTTTATTACGGATGCTTGATCCGACAGAAATGTATCGGGTTGTTAAACAGTTACAACAATCGGTGTATCAACTGCAAGCGGAAAAAGTTGATCTGTTAAAAAGTCGCAATGCCGAATTAGAAAAACAAGTCAAAGAACGCACCTCAAAACTTCATGAACAGTTACAACGGGAACGACTATTAGCCAAAATTTCCATGAGAATTCATCAATCCTTAAATTTAGATGAAATTCTCAATGCAACGGTGGCTGAAGTGCGACAATTTTTACAAGCGGATCGAGTTGTGATTTATAATATTGATTCCAATAAAGAAGGAAAATTAGTGGCAGAATCTTTTGCTGCTGAATGGAAACCCTTAGCCAGAACTCTGCTCCCGACCAGTTTAGTGAAGCATTATATTCATATTTTTGAGCATGAGAATATTTATGCGGTTTCTGATATTCATAAACACAGTTTATTAACGGAAGAAATTGCTAGAATTACCGAGGAACAAATTACCGCTTATCTAGTTGTTCCCATTGTTCAAGATGGGCAACTCTGGGGAATGATTAAAGCTCATCAATGTTCGGGTTCCCGCCAATGGCAACCGTCAGAAACAATTTTACTGCAACAATTAGCGACTCAATTAGCGATCGCGATTCAACAAGCTCAACTTTATCATCAAGTTCAAGAATTAAATACCGATTTAGAACGTCAAGTCCAAGAAAGAACCGCAGAATTGCAACAAAAAGTTCAAGAACTCCAACAATTAAACATTCTCAAAGACGATTTTCTCAGTACCGTTTCCCATGAATTGCGAACCCCCTTAGCGAATATGAGGATGGCAATTCATATGTTAAAAGTTGCCCCGAATAGTGAAAAGGGTCAATCTTATTTAGGAATTTTAGAATCTGAATGTCTTCGGGAAACCAATTTAATTAATGATTTACTCGATTTACAGCGACTAGAATCTGCTTCAGGGCCGATTGTCATGGAAAGTTTAAATTTATTAGAATGGTTACCTAAAATTGTTACCCCCTTTCATTCTCGTACCCATGAACGTCAACAACACCTGAAAGTTGAATATGATCCGAATTTGCAATCTCTAAAAACTAACCCGAATAGTTTAGAACGGATTCTCGCTGAACTTCTAAATAATGCTTGTAAATATACACCCACTGGCGGCGAAATTTTTCTCAGCGTCAATTATGGATCTTGTTCCAAACCCCTTGAGTTACTTCCGAATGGAAAAGAGAAACAAAAACGCAAAAAACCAAAGGCTTCTTCTCAAAAATCAACAATTGATTCAACAGATCCCCCTGAAACGTTAAAAATTGTGATTCAAAACCAAGCCGAAATTCCTCAAAAAGAATTACCTCGAATTTTTGAGAAGTTTTATCGCGTTCCTAATGCTGATCCTTGGAAACAAGGAGGTACAGGGTTAGGACTTGCGTTAGTCCAAAAGCTCGTTGAACAATTGGGCGGTAAAATTGCCGTTGAAAGTGGTAATAATTTAACACAATTCACCATCGAATTTCCCGTTTAACCCTCGTAGGATGGGCTTTGCCCATCAATCCCCATTCAGGATTTCATCATCGGTACTCACCCATCCTACAACTATACAGAAAGCGACGGAACTTCAACTAAGGAAATAGATGCTTGAGAAGCCAACAATTTTAACACTTCCAAACGTTGCGCTGTGAACGCACCACTAACCCAGTGATTTTCTAAATACAAAATCCCTGTAAATTCTCCTTGATGAATTAACGGCCAACAGAAGATTGATTGGGGTTGAGTGGCTTGAATATAGGGATCTTTGGTAAAGATTCCTTCCCGTGTCGCCTGATTTAAAATCACAGTTTTTTGTGTTCTTTCCACATAATAAAGGAGTGAAACAGGCCATTGATTGCCCCCGTTTTTAGCAGGGAAAGATAACAATTTAACCTCCGTCCCCACCGACCCTTCTGCGACTAATTGCAGTGTATCCTCTTGGAATAAGAATAAAAGACCTTTAGACGCACCTGCATTTTCAATAGCAATGTGCATCAATTTCGAGAGCAAGCGATTAAAATTGGTTTCACTAGAAATGACTTGCATTGCTTTCGCCACAGCAGCCACATCTAAGGCGACTGATTGAGTCGTAGTTTTACAGGTAATATCAATTTGAGTGACATCAATTTCAAGGTCTTCTCGGTGCAAAATTCGTCCGAAAAATTCAGGATAATTAGATTCTAAATCTTTAACTTTTGCCTTAGCCCCCCAATGAATATAACCATAATAAGCTTGTAGTAAATAAACTTCTGCGATCGCTTCTTGATTTCGAGAGAAATAAAACTGCGCCGTTAGTTCATTCGCTAACGCTTCTTCTTGAATATATCCTGATTGTTTGGCACCTTCCACCGCTTGACGATACAAGTCTATCGCTTTAGAATCAAAACCTAATAATCGCGCTTTTTCCGCTTCAATCAAATCAAATTTATGACGATAATTTTCCGGTGCATGAGTTGCCCAATTTTTCATTTTTTTCTGATTGATTTCAACTTGATTCAAGGCGATTTTCTGAGAAGATTTATTTTGATAACAATTCCCTAACAACGCCAAAGAATAATAAAAATTGTGAGCCGCAATGCTCATAAATCCAAAGCAACTTGCCGTATATTGATCTGTCAATTCCCCCGCTTTAACGCTGTTCCGATAATCTTTAAATAAATACAGCAACATTGTTTTATAACAGTAGGTCATAAACAAAGAGGTCATGACGTTTGCTTTCTGGAAAATCGGCAGCATTTTCACTTCATTAAAACTTTCCCCTACCAAACAGCAAGGATCGTCTGATTCACCTAACAAATTTAACACCGTTTGTCGGACGGTACTCACCGAATGCAGCGCATAGTCTTGTTTAACTTGCTTCATCAAATCTACATAAGGTTTGTGAGCAGTCCGAAGTGTTTCAAGTTCTTCACCTACTAAGAACGTATAGTGGCAATAATTAATGCTACTGTATCCCGCATATTCAATATTTCCCGTCTCCAAACTCAGTTTCAACGCATCAATAAAAACCGGAATCGTTTGTCGTCCATGTTCTTTCCAATGGCGGATAAAGGCATTGTAAATATTAAGGGCTTTGCAGTTTAATTCTAGGGAATTAAATCGGTCAAAAAGTTGAATCGAAAGCTGTCCAAATTCATAACCCGAATTAATGTCATCTAATGCCCCACATAATAACCAACCATAGAGTCCATAACCATAAGCTGCTTGAGGAGAAATACCATAGCGCAAACTCAGATTCACGATCTTAAAGGTAATCAAAGGGAAAAGATTTGGACTGGCTACAAATGCCGGAACTAAAGCCGCCACTAACACCCGCATGGCTGCGATTTTGTAAGGGTCGGTCATCTCCGGTAGCTGGGCTAAATTCTCAATTCCTTTGGAAGTGACCGCAACTTTTGTTAAGAGAGAATTGGCAATAATATTCAATTTTTGCGGTTTTTTGGAAAGGGAAACCCCTAACAAATCTAACACTTCAATGGCGGTATCAATCGCATCCAACATCTGGTTTTGAGCAATATAAAACTGAATTTTAATTTCATAAACTTTGACTTTATCTAAAGTATTTTTCGCTCGATCTAAGACAATATTGGCTAACTGTTCTGCCCGCTCATAGTTGGTGCTGTGATATTCTGCTTCGACGGCTTCTTGATATAAATCTAAGGTGTTTTGATAGGAGTCTAACCAACTAGATTCCGTCAGTAAATTTAACCCAACATTTAGATATTGGGTAGCTGCTTCATTGGCAACAGAGGCTTTTGCTTTCCGTCCTGCCACTAAATTTAGAAATGCTAAATTCTGTTTTTCTTGTGGTTCAGTAATTAAATCTACCCCAATATTAAGCTGATTAACGATATCAAAAATCAGGTGTTCTAAAGCAGTTAAATGGAGGAGATTAGAAGCAAAAATTGACTCTAAATCAACAGAATCTAAACCAGAGGTTATATTTTGCAACAGCAATCGACCGATCTGAATATGTATCTTTTTCTTTTGATCATCAGGGATTAAAGAATAAGCCGCTTGCTGAACCCGATCATGCAAAAACTTATAAGTAATTTGACTCTCTTCTGTCTCCCCATAAACCTGTTCAAAATCTTCTACAACCAGCGGAATTTTATAAGCTTGGGATAACGGTAAAATCAATCCAGCTTGTAACGCAGGCCAGAGGACATCAGCCGCATTAATTTGAGATTGTTCACAAATAATGGCTAGAGTTTCTAAGCTAAATTGATGCCCAATACAAGCGGCTAAGATCAAAATTTCTTGGGTCAATTTGGGTAACTTTTGAATCGTTCTGATCACCAACTCTACCACGCTATAATCGCTGATACCGATGGCTTGAATTTGCTTAAGATCCCACAACCATTGTCCTGATTTTACATCAAAATAAATCAGGCGTTCCCCATAGAGAGTTTCTAATAAATGAGTAATGAAAAAGGGGCTGCCTTGAGTTTTATTGTACACTAATTCAACGAAAGGCTGAATTCGGTCTTCAGCAGCATTTGAAAGGGTGATTGTTGTGCCAAAGGCATCTTTAATTAATGCTTCTACATGACAAAACTGTAAGGGTTGAAGAACAATTTCATGAAGAATTATTTTTTTGGATTTCAAATGATCAATCGTGACAATGGTTGGATGGGTGGGACTGATTTCATTGTCTCGATAAGCCCCTATAAGTAATAAATGGTTGCAGTCTGGAGCTAACATTAATGTTTCAATTAATTGTAGAGATGCTCCATCCGCCCATTGTAAATCATCTAAGAATAAAACTAGAGGGTGTTGGGGTTTAGCGATCGCTGCAATAAATTGTTGAAAAACCCGATTAAAACGGTTTTGAGCTTGACTGGAAGGAAGTTCCGGGACAGCAGGCTGAGAACCAATAATATATTCAACTTCAGGAATTACATCAATAATAACTTGCCCATTTTCCCCTAATTGCTCTAAAATTTTTTCTTTCCAAACCGCAATTTCTGCTTCATTTTCGGTTAAAAAGGTAATCATTAATTCCTGAAATGCTTGAATTAAGGCTGCATAGGGAATATTTTTTTCAAATTGATTAAACTTACCGGAAACAAAATAACCTTTTTGACGACTAATCGGTTTATAAACTTCCTGAATAACGCTGGTTTTTCCTACCCCAGAATAGCCAGAAACCATTACCAGTTCCGAAGTTCCTGTACTGACTCGATCAAAAGCCTCTAAAATTAATTGAACTTCCTTTTCTCGTCCATACAGCTTTTGCTGAATTAACAGTTGGCTTGATTGATCCCAGAGTCCAGGGGTGAAGTTTTCAAGTTTTTCCCCAGATTTAAGATGTTTTAAGCAGATTTCTAAATCCGCTTTTAATCCCAAAGCACTTTGATATCGTTCTTCAGCCGTTTTCTCCATTAACTTCATAATAATATCGGAAACGGCTTGGGGAACTTCAGGACAAATTTGATGAGGCGGAGTGGGTTTTTTAGCAATATGACAGTGAACTAATTCTAAAGAATCTGTTGTCAGAAATGGCAACTGACCTGTTAGCATTTCATAAAAAGTAACCCCCAAAGAATAAAAATCCGTCCGATAATCAACAGAACGATTCATTCGCCCCGTTTGTTCAGGGGAAATATAACCCAGGGTTCCTTCTAAAAAGTCGGGATTACTAATTGCAGGGGTTTCTTTAGATAAGCGGGAAGCAATACTAAAATCAATGAGTTTAACTGTCCATTTTTCAGGATCGAGGAGAATATTTTGCGGATTTAGATCTTTATGAATAATATTTTTCTGATGAATTTCGTGCAGGGTTTCTGTTAGTTGAATGGCTAAAGGGAGAAATGATAACGCTGGAATTTTATTAATTTTGGTTAATTGTCTAAAGGAAAATCCCCAAAAGTCTTCAAGAATTAAAGCAACATTGTTGTGATCCTGTTCTAAATCATAAACTTTGACAATGCCTTTAATTCCTGCTAACTGTTGGAGGAGTTTATACTCATGTCGCAAACGAGTAATCTCTTCCAGAGACGGGTACTCCGCTTTAATGGTTTTGACGATAACCGTTGAAAAGTCTGATTCTCGTCTAGCACGGTAGATGACGGTATCGACCCCTTCGTAGAGACATTCCGTTAAAGAGTAACCTGGCAAATTAATAGTCATTTTTCGAGAATAGATATAACCCTTTCTCTCTGATCTTAGGCACAGATTGTGAGGAAGTTATGAAGGGGGCGGTTGCATTTACAAAACTTTATTTTTTTCTGGGTTCAACTATCAATAGCAGACTCAAACATGATAATTTTTATTAACATGAGACCACATTCCGACTTGATTAAGTTAAGGATGAACTCTGCTGGCTGATTTTTCGACGTTGCCAAGCATAAAGTTTAAAAAATATAATCATCGCGACAATGAAACCTAAAACCACTTTAATTGTTGTCAAAATAGGTAAGCTATTTTTAAACACAGCAAGTAACACAATTATTAATAATAAAACGGTTGGAACTTCATTTAACCCTCTCAATTGTTGACTGGTGAAGTTGATTTGTCCTGCCGCTAATTGTCGAAGGATGAAACCACAATAAAAATGATAACCGATTAATAAACTCACTAAGGTTAATTTAATCTGTAGCCAAACTTCATTTAAAACGTGAGGTTCTGTTAAAATTAAGGCGATCGCCATTCCCACTGTTACTACCATTCCTGGCGTTGTAATGATGTTGTAAAGGCGTTTTTCCATCAATTGATATTGAGTTTTTAAAATGCTGCGGGCGGGTTCAGATTGTTCTTCTGCTTCCCGATGATAAACAAATAAACGCCCTAAATAAAATAATCCTGCTAACCAAACAACTAACCCAATAATATGAAACGATTTAAACCAGAAATAAGCCATTACTAAAACCTCAATTGTAGGGTGGGCATAGCCCACCATAACGAATAACTTGATTTGAACTTTGAGGGGATTGATGGGCAGAGCCCATCCTACAGTTAAATTGCTCTTGATAGTTGTTCTGTTTTTTGAACAGTGTGACTATCAAATAAATAGGCAACATTTCTCACTAATAATCGACCTAAATTCGTGACTTCAATATAGCGAGAAGATAGGTCAACTAAGCCATCTTTAACGAGTGGCTGTATGGCACTTAACTCTTCCTCAAAATAAGTATCAAAATCAATGTGATATCGAGATTCAATGTCTAATTTATTCAATTGGAAATTAGACATAATCTGCATGATCACATCTCGGCGTAGAATATCATCTCGGCTGAGTTTAAAGCCTTTACTGACAGGTAAAATGCCCTCATCAATTGTTTGATAATACTCTTTTAATCGCTTGTGATTTTGAGCATAGGTATCTTCTAACATACTAATGGAAGTTAACCCAAACCCATATAGTTCTGCTTCGGGTTTCGTGGTATAGCCTTGAAAATTCCGTTTTAAAGCGCGATTTTGTTGGGCAACGGCTAACTCATCATTAGGTTTAGCAAAGTGATCCATCCCAATAAAAACATAGCCATTATCCGTTAATTCTTCAATTGCCATTTGCCAAATCTCTAACTTTTCATGGGGTTTGGGTAAGGCAAATTGAGGAATATTTTTCTGAACAGGTTTCATCCAGGGAACATAGGCAAAATTAAAAATGGCAATCCGATCTGGATCTAAACGTAGGGTTTT
>JBMDYE010000580.1:0-7554 GCA_048595135.1 Planktothrix sp.
ATGGTAACAACTCCTCTAAATATTCCCCCAACCCTTGAATTCAAAATCCAAATAACGGATGAACAATTTTGGCAACTCTGCCAAGATAACAGCGAATGGAGATTTGAACGCACCGCCACTGGAGAATTAATTATTATGCCACCCACTGGAGGAATAACAAGCGATCGCAACGCTGATCTCACCTATCAACTTAGAGCTTGGAGTCGCCAAAATAATTTAGGTATAAGCTTTGACTCGAACGGATGTTTTACCCTTCCTAAAGGAGGTGATCGCTCTCCTGATGCCTCTTGGATACGTTTAGAACGATGGAATGCGTTAACGCCGCAGCAACAAGAACGGTTTGTTCCTCTATGTCCAGATTTTGTGGTTGAGTTATTATCTCCGAGTGATTCTTTAGAAAAAACTCGCGCCAAAATGCAAGAATATATTGATAATGGCGCTTTACTCGGATGGTTAATTAATCGAAAATTAAGACAAGTAGAAATTTATCGTCCCAATCAAGAAGCCGAAATTCTAGATAACCCTAATACAGTTTCCGGCGAAGATATTTTACCTGGATTTATCTTAGATTTAACAACAATTTGGTAATTCTTAATAGAAGGCAGAAGAAGGCAGGAGGCAGGAGGAGCGGAGGGAGCAGGGGGAGCGGAGGGAGCAGGGGGAGCGGAGGGAAAAAATTCTTCTTTTTCCTATTGCCCATTGCCTATTGCCCATTGCCTATTCTTAATTCTGATCCTTCGTTCCACTCAGGACGCTACGCGATTCTTAATTCTTAATTCTTAATTCTTATTCCCTTATTTTTGCGGTGGACAATCCGGGTGAATAGCACCTTGATTGCAAATATATTTAACTTGGTTGGAATCTAAGTTAATGACGTTAGTAAAATCAACGTCTTTCAAACGGTTAGATTGGGAGGTTGGTTCGGGTGCTTGGATAAATTGATCGGGTGTGTTTTGGGGGCGTGCGACAAATTTCGCTCCTTTAAAATCCGTTCCATCTAAGTTTGCGCCTGCGAAATTCACTAAACTTAAATCCGCATTTTTAAAACTAGCATTGCTTAAGTTTGTATTCTTAAAACTTGCTCCCGTTAATTTAGCCGATTCAAAGTCAGCATTTTTTAAATTAGACCCTTGAAAATCAACGGCGGATACATCAGCATTTTTAAAATAAGCTTGTTTTAAATTGGCTTCTTTAAATTGAGCCCCTGCCGCTTTAATCGAGCCTAATCGAGCTTTTTCTAACTGAGTTTGGGACAGATTAGCACTTGCCATTTCTGCCCCCGTTAACTTCGCGTCGGTGAGGTTGGCTTGTTGAAAATTAGTTCCTAATAATTTAGCACTGCTCAGATTAGCCCCCGTTAAATTCGCTTTTGATAAATTGGCTTTATTTAGATTTGCCTTGAAGAAATTGGTATATTTTAACGTGGTATTACTGAGAAATGCTCCCGTTAAATCGGCTTCTGTTAAATCCGCCCCGCTTAAATCCGATACCCAATCATCAAAGGTTTCAAAGCGTCCGTCATCTCCTGCACTTGCAAACAAGCTATTTTTTAAATTGGCTTTGATTAAGCTAGTATTTCTAAATTTCAGCCCGGATAAATCCGTTTGTTCTAAGACTAAGGTAAACTGCACCGGGGGAGTGGTATTTTGCCCTAAATCAATGCGGCTTAAATCCGCAGTGTGAATAAATCCGGCATAAACTTTGAGAATTTTAGAAATGGCTCGTTGGGTGGCTTGTTGTCGCCGTCCAGTTAATTCTTTTTCTTTCGGATCTGCCCCAAATTGCATCGAATCTAAATCATTTTTTAAAGCTTGATTTAACCGTCTTAAATCTGGTAACGCTTTAGGGCCTGTACTGACTAACGCTTGTTGCGTGACATCAATTAACATCGGGTTTTCTTCCTGTGCTAACAAATCCACCAATAAAGGAATCGCACGGGTATCTTTGACTGATCCTAATGCTAAAATTGCTGCTCGTTTTTGAGTCGGATCAGTGGCGGTATTGGGGGATAATTTACTGACTAAGGTTAGAAAAACTTCGTTATCTTGTTGTTGAGATTCTCGATAATTCGCTTGATTTTGAATATAAACTTGCGTCCCGACAAAGGTTCCTAACACAGCCGCCATACTGGCACTACTAACAATAACTAACGTTAACCCTGGATGTTGGCGCATCCAAGTCCATAAATCCCAATCGGGTTTGGCTGGGTCGGGGGTAACCACAATCGCATGAACCCCTTGATCATCGGGGTTCCAATCAGCAGCGATGAAGGGATTTAATAATAAAACGGGAGTGGTTTCGCGGACAAAGGTTCCGGCTAACAAATCGTGTCCCGTCCGACCGGAAAACCGTTTCGCCACCAACGCATCCGTAATGAAAGCGATACTAGATAATCCCGTTAAAATTAATAAGTTGGGATAAGCACCTGTAATTTGCCAAACCACATAGGCAGCAGTTAAGGGAAGACCCCAACGACCCAGCAATTCTCGACTCAGCACCCTCCCCCAACCAGGAGCAAACCCATCGGCGTTAGTAACTTGTACACCCATCCACCGCTTCGGCAGGGTTTGGCCCCGCTTGGCTAACAGATACAGTTGCCATCCCCCCACCACAACGGGTAAGAGCAACGCCCCAGACCAGAATAAATTGGTCAGGGGAGAGACTTTCGGGTTGCGATCGCGTAGAGGAATGCCTAACGTTGCAGCAACGGTTTCTGAAGCGACTTTAACAACGGGGTTGAGGGGAACGGGTTTAGCCGCTTGGTTGGATAAAGCCCCAATGGTAAAGGGAACTAACCCACTCGCCACCACTAAGGAAACTTCGGCGGCCCAAGCGCCCCATCGACGCACCCAGAAGGGCAATTGTTTTGGCTGGACGTCTTGCCATTCAGAGGAGTTCTGCTCCGTGTCTCTGCCTACAGTTGGGCTGGTCATAATTCAAACTTGCTGGTAATGGGTGGTTAAGAGTTCGACGATTGAGAAGATTTAAAGAATTGATATCCTATATAGATTACTACTGCAACGACGGCAAGGCTAATCGCCATAGAAATTAATTCTATAGCCAGTTTAAGGACGGCAAAACCCGTTACCAGTCCTGCAACAGCAACAACAATTTGGCCGACTTGCGGTAAATCTTTAAACCAAATTAGAAATTGATTGTAAAAGGTTTTTAGCGTTTGGGGAAGATTGATTGGCTCCCGCATGGGTTGGGGGGTGTAGGGAGTTTCTGATTCTAAATCTTCAAGTTTCTGTTTAAAGTTCGGATCGTTAGGAGAGTTCATCAGTTTTTCCTGTGAATTTTATCGTTAGGTCGTTAAGAGATTTAAGACTCTAAGATTCGGTTTCCTGGCTAATGTCCTGGGAACGATGAGTAATAGAGCGAGTCAACACTCATAGAAGGTTTCTCCATCATTGTACTCAGGAGGGAATTAACCATGCGGTTACGAAATTTAGCACCAATAATTTTAACGCTGGGAATGCTGTTAACTTTGGCTCCCGCCGTTCGCGCTGACCGTCAACAACTGTCCCCAGGACGTTCATTATCCTTATCGGGAACGTCTGGGGGACAGGTGAATAGTTCTGACTGTGGGTTTATTGCTCAAGCACCAAACCATGTGATTGATGTAACAGAGGATTTACCCTTTTGGCAAATTATTGTTACAGCGTCGGGAGCGCCAACGTTATTAGTTGATGGCCCTGGCGGACGCTATTGTGTTTTACCGCAAGCGAGTGGTTTATTACAATATTCGGGGTATGGAACCCAAGGCAGTTATACCATTTATATTGGCGATCGCGCCTCCGGTCAACACCCCTATCGGATTTTAATTTCTGATCAAAAATAGTCTGGAAATTACAGATGAGGTTTACGATCTTTAGGGGAATTTAAGTTTAAGCCTAACCCTTCCCGTCTGGCTCGTAGATCATAATAAATGACCCCGGCGATCGCTTGCCAAAACGGAAGAAATAAAGCCCCACTTAAGATACTCATGGCTAAGGAGAAAATGATATTAGCCGTAAAAAATAAACCAGAATCTGCGGTCAGGACAAGAGCCAAAATTCCTTGTACAACTGTGATCACAATTTGAAATACAATCGAAAGCGGAATTGTAATTAAAAACGCAACAAAAAGTACCCCTTGAATTCGCAAAACTGATCCTTTTGTGAGTTCCCAACTGCGACCGATGGCACCTGTTGCAGTTACATTGTCTTCAACGGCTAAGGGTAAAGGGGCGATAAATAATTTAGACCATAGCCAGATAAAGGCAAATAATACAACCAGACCGAGTAAAGAACCCACTAATATAATCAGGGGGTTATTTGATCCTAAACTGGTAGAGAGAATTCCAATAATAATTCCCCAAGCTAGGATGACCCCTAAGAAGAAACCAAAAAAGATTAAAAATAATAGGATTCCTTGCCAGAAAAACCCCCACATTCGCCGTTCTACGATGGGTCTAGCCTCAGAAATCGGTTCTGGACTTTCTAACGCTTCTCGATAAGCTAAACGGCTAATTAATCCCGCAATTGCTGAATATTTTGCCCAGCCATAAATCGGAACCAGTATCCAGAGATACGCTTGAGCGGATAAACTAAAATAAGATTGGAAATGATCTCGATAGATTCGTAAGCCTGCACTGACGACATTACCAATACTCAGGGGGCCGAGAGTTGAGTTTTTAGCCATTGAAGTAAAATGATGAAAATAACCTGATTTTTCCGCTATCTTAAGCGAGGAATTCCTAACTTCCAAAAAACTTTATGAATATTAAACGTTGGGTGGGGCGTCGAGAACGAGATTGGAAACAATTGGATACATTGTTAAAAAAAGTTGAAAAGGAAGGGTTAAAAGGGTTAAAAGCATCTGAGTTGCGACAGTTGGCGGGTTTATATCGTTCCGTATCGGCTGATTTAGCCCGTGCTAAAACCCATGAGGTCGGTAATACTTTAGTACAAGATTTACAACGGTTAACCTCTAGGGGATATAACCAAATTTACCAAGGATCTCGGCGTCAAGATTGGAAGGCGGCGATTGAATTTTTGCGGTGGGGTTATCCGGCAGTCATTCAAGAAACTTGGGGTTATATTGGATTAGCATTTGCTATTTTTACTCTAGGCGCATTAATAGCTTGGTGGTATGCTTGGCAAGATCCGGTTTTTGTTTCGATTGTAGTTCCCGCTGAATTAATTAAAAAAGTTCGGGATGATGGGGAACTGTGGATGGGTTCTATTATTGGTATTGAACCCTTAGCATCCAGTCAAATTATGATTAATAATTTAAAGGTTTCTTTTGCCGCCGCCGCCGGAGGAATTACCGCCGGAATTTATACCCTTTATATTTTAGCTTATAATGGTATTCATATTGGGGCGATCGCCACTTTAGTTGGTCAAAATAATTTGGCTTATCCCTTCTGGGCGTTTGTTTTTCCCCACGGTTCTTTAGAATTACCCGCGATTTTTATAGCGGGAGGGGCAGGTTTATTAATCGGACGAGGGTTATTATTTCCCGGTCAATATCGCCGTGTTGATGCGTTAAAAATCTATAGTTATAAAGCCGCTCAATTAATGATTGGTGTAGTGATTTTATTAATTATTGCTGGAACAATCGAAGGGTTCTTTTCTCCTAATCCGTTAATTCCCGAACCCATTAAATATTTAACGGGGACGCTGTTACTAACGGCGTTCATTCAATATTGTTTAACTAAAAAAATAATTCCTAAGTCTTGAAAATTTTAAATGCTTTAGCTAAGATAGAAAACAATTCATTAATCTCCCTTGGATCTGGTGTTGAGCAGTTCAGTTTTCCTTTAAGCTGCTCTAAGAAATCCTTTGTTAATCAGGGCTAATCTAAAATTTAAACATTAAATCACTATGACTCGTAAAACCCGACGTCATTTTTTAACTGTTGCAGGTTCCACCTTAGCGACATTAGGAATTAATCAAATATTGTTCCAACAGAAAGCCGAACGTTATGGGCAAGTGTTAGCCCAAAGTACCCCTCGAAAACTGGCTTTATTAGTGGGAATTAATCAATATTCTGATCTCCCGTTAGAAGGCTGCGTTAATGACCTTGATTTACAACGTTATTTATTAATACATCGGTTTGGGTTTAATCCGAAAGATATTTATATTGTATCCGATAAAGAAGCGACAAGGGAAGGAATTTTAACAGCTTTTGAAGAACATTTAATTAAACAAGCTAAACCCGGAGATGTCGTTGTTTATCATTATTCAGGGCATGGTTCCCGTATTTTTGATCCCGATCCAATTATAACTCGATTAGGCGATAGTCAACAATTAAACGGAACCTTTGTACCTATTGATAGTAAACTTCCGACGGGATATCCTGACGTAGGCGGGTCTGTACAAGATATTATGGGGCATACTTTATTTTTATTAATGTCTGCCCTCAAAACTGAAAATGTTACCGTTGTTTTAGATAGTTGTTTTGCGGGGGGTGCAACCAGAGATACCAGAATACGGTCTCGCAGCGGCGGCAAAAATATCTTAGTTTCTCCTGCTGAAAAAGCTTATCAAGAACAGTGGTTATCGCGATTAAATTTATCACAGGAAGACTTTGTAAAGGGTTATCGAACCGGAGTAGCAAAAGGAGTCGTATTAGCCGCAACTGCCCCAACTCAACTCGCACGGGAAGAAAATATTAATGGGTTTAAATGTGGTTTATTTACTTATTTATTAACCCATTATCTTTGGCAGGAAAGCAGCAATATTCAAGAAATCTTTAAAAAAGTAATTCCAGAAATTCCTGAAAACTTTGAGCAAGTTCCCCGTTATGAAGTAAAAGTCGGGAGTGGATATCAACTGCAACCCCCCTATTTAATTCAATCTCCTAATAGTCCAGCCCAAGCCGTTGTCACAGAAGTTAAGGGGGATAATGCTTTGTTATGGTTAGGGGGAGTTGATTTAAGAAAGGTAGAGACGGGTACAAAATTTAAGGCGATAAATAGTAGGGGAAAAGTAAACATTATTAATCGTGAGGGGATAGTTGCTACAGCAAAGATTGAGGAATCTGTAGCCGTGGGAACCCCGTTACGCTTGATGGGTTAAATCGTTGTTTGTTTTGTTTCACGGGCGCAGATATGGGTAAACAATTGAAACCACACACAGGAAATCAATCGTTAAAACCGTTAAAATGATCACACCAAAACAGCAATATTTAGAAACCGGATTTCTGACGGCACTAATATTATTTTTTCCAGGGAAATCTTTAATAATACCATCCCAAACCTTAGCCATTGAAAGTTATAATATAACGCCTGTTACAACGGCGGAGAAAAATACAATTCTTGCTCAAAATAGCAGCAACCCAGAAGCCGATAGACTATTTCAAGAGGGATATCAACTGTTTCAACAAGGAACAGCAGAATCATTAAGAGCCGCTTTGGATAAATTAGAAAGCGCTCGTCAACTGTATCGCACTATTGGGGATAAGGAAAATGAAGCCTTGACGGCATTGGGGATAGGCACAATTAATTATAACCTCGGAGAAAACCAACAAGCTTTAGACGATTACAACCAAGCCTTAACCCTATATCGG
>JBMDYE010000581.1:0-5113 GCA_048595135.1 Planktothrix sp.
AAACTCCGGTTCACCTAACACAATGACTAACCCATCTCCTCTAGTTTCTGCAATCTTTAAACCCGCTTCAATTAATTGGCGACCAATCCCTTGTTTTTGAAACTCTGGTTTGACGGCGAGGGGAGCTAACCCCAATACCGGATACGTTTCTGTTCCGACTAAATCAATCCAACTGAATAGAATATAACCGACAACCGTTCCTTGATAATCTGCGACTAATGCTAACTCTGGAATATACTGTGGTGAACTGCGAATCAATTCAATTAAACGCGCCTCATTCACGCGTCCAAAGGCTTGTTCGTTGATTTGAGTAATCATTGCATAGTCCGAGGGATTCTCAGGACGGACTTGGATAGAATTGCTCATTGCAGGCTGAGATGATTAAGCTTGATTTTGCTATTCTATCCTCCCTCAGACTGGGGGAAGACATTTTTAAGAAGATCTTCTATAATGATTTTTAAACTATCTTTAATTTAAAATTAAATCCTATCGATTAAACTCCATTGAAAAGACCCAATTTAGCAAGAGGAGGTCAAGGTATTCTTCTAGGTAGAAACTTGAGTCTGATCTAATGTCAACACTCTTTACTTATAGTTTAGCTTTAAATGAACCGTGAACTTGTGCCAATCTATGAAAAAATTGCTGATGAACTAAAGGAAAATATTAACCAAGGTGTTTATCAAGCGGGAGAGAAATTACCAACAGAAACCCAATTGAGTGAACGGTTTAGGGTTGATCGTCGTACCATTAGACAAGCGATCGCCCTCCTGAAACGAGAGGGGTTAATTAAAGTTACTCAAGGACGGGGAACATTAATTACAGGAAAACCCATCGTTTACCCGATTACATCACGGGTTCGTTGTAATGATGCGTTCATCAAACAAGGATTTGAAACCAGTTTTCAACTCTTAAAAGCCGTTGAAATTTCTGCCCAGGAGGCGATCGCGAAACCACTAGAAATTTCACCTGGAGAACCCGTTGCTTGGATTGAACGGTTAATGTTTGCCAATAGCCATCCCATTTGCATGGCAAGCAGTTATTTTCCCCTGCGTTATTTCCCGAATTTTTTAGCGCATGAAGCCAGAATGTGGTCGCTGTCCCGTCTGCTACGGGAAGTATACGGCTGTGATCATTTACGTCGCCAAACGTCGATTACTGCTCGTTTAATTGATGTGAATGATGATCAATTACTAAGATTACAACCGAGCGATATTATTTTAGTCTTGAAATCAATTAATGTTGATCAAAATGGTCGGGTAATTGAGTATGGAATCGCCCGATTTCCAGGAGATCAAATTGAAGTGATTTTTAAAAATGAATCAAGCTAATAAGTGCTTGTGTTCCATAAATTATCTAGTTTAGAACGGGAACAGGAAAGAAAGAATAGGACAGAATTAATGGCTTAACTTTTTGGGTCTCCCTTTCTTTTTAAGGTTTAATAAAATTCTGTACCAAGCTTGAGCAGGTTGATCATAAAATGTGAAAATATCCCCATAAGCAACTTTAGAATTTCGATGATGTTCCCAATGGCGTTCAGGGGTTGTAATCCACAAAAACTGACAAATTTTTTGCAGGAAAGGCGGTGTTTTTTGGTTCGGATGGAAACTGTGCCGCCATTGAACATGACATTCTGCAATCAGTAAACCGAAAACAGTTCCTAAAGGAGAAATAGTCCAAAACCAAGGAATAAACAGTAAATAGGGAAATGCGGCTAAAAAACCGGAAATCAAAACCAACGGGTTTTGAGTGCGGAACGCATAGCGAATAAAGCTGCGGCTGGAGCTATGATGAACTAAGGTATGGTAGCGACCGAAAATATGTTCAGGAACGTGATACAAAAAAGTTGCTCCAAAGTCCCCAAACAGCAGCAACAGCACAACCACTAAAATAATCTTAAAACCATCCATTGTTCACTCCTCATCATTTATAATAACCCTAATAACTAATGGTTAAACTTGGTTAATCTATGGGTTAAACTCAGAATAAAAGCTGTCACTTAACCGCTTGATGTTCTGATAGCAATAAAGTGAAAATTTCTTTCATTTTTTCTTTAAAATCCGATAAAGTTATGATAACAATTGCACAACCTCAACAAAATACGTTAGGATATTGGGCTGTACAAGCCATTCAAAAACACCTGGAAAAAGTCATCAGCCATGAACCAGAAGTGTTGAAGGATAATGACCCCGAACAACTTCATCAAATGCGGGTGGGAATGCGACGGTTGCGTTCGGCGATGGCTGGGTTCGCGCCTGTTTTAACGTTACCGAAGGCGGCTACCGATAAAAATGTCGGTCGGATTGCACGGACGTTAGGAACCTTAAGGGATTTAGATGTTTTATTAGACGCCTTACTCAATCGTTATTATCCGAATTTACCCCCAAAAGAACAAGAAACTTTAGAAGACGCGTTAGAAGCGTTAGCCAAACAGCGAAAAAAAGCGTTTAAGTTAGTCAAATCAACCTTAGAACATAAACGCTATTACAAATTAAAAGAACAGTTGCAAGATTGGGTAGCAGAACCTCAGTTTACCTCCCTTGAAAAACTCCCTATTGAGGAAGTATTACCGGATTTACTTTTACCTCAAATTAGCCATTTATTTCTCCATCCGGGTTGGCAAGTGGGGGAAGAAACCTCACCCACTAATAACAATCAACCCCCCAATCAATTATCGCTTCCTTCCTCTGAACCGACTTCCTTAGAAACCATTGAAACGATATTAGAAACTCAAGGAGAATTCTTACATGATTTACGCAAAGAAATCAAACGAGTTCGCTATCAAATGAGCTTATTTACTAATTTTTATGGGTCAGAATATAAAGATTATTTAGACGATATGAAAACGATTCAGGAATATTTAGGCGATATTCAAGATAGCGTCGTTTTGGCAGAGATGATGACAGATGTAATTGAATGTAATCTTCCATCGCAACTTCCAACTTTAGCAGGTTTATTAGCTCAAAATCGCTATGAAGCCTGGAAAAAATGGCAACCCCTACAACAGCGTTATTTAACCTCCGAAACCCGCCAAGGATTCCGCTCAGAATTACTGCACCCAATCATTACTAATCAGTAACCCATTATTAGTAGGATGGGCTCCGCCCATCAATTTCATAGATTTAGGGTATAAAATCAAAGGAGGCGGAAGTCCTAAACCATTTAAAAATTAACTCTCAAGTCATCACTAATAATAGATGACTGATTACTGTTAACTGATTTTGGTTTTTGATGGGCAGAGCCCATCCTACATTGAGGATAGTGTTTGATGGGCAGAGCCCATCCTACATTTAGGATAGCGGATAACTCAACATTGATTACTGATTACTGTTAACTGATTTTGGTTTTTTTAGTTTAACAAAAATATCATAACGAGCCGTGCGATCGCCTGCAATGGCAGTGGTAACACCTAAAGTTTGAATCGCATCAATCCAAACTTTTTGTTGGGGGGGAAGTTGGGGTAAAGATAACGTTCTGACATTCGGATCAAAAATCTTTTCTAAATTAATAAAGAACGTACCATTATTTGGATTCAGTTGAGAAGGAACACTTTGTTGAAATAAAGAATTTGACGTGATCGGATTTTGAGGTGTCGGAACAATTTGATTAGCAACTGCCCCCCCCAACGTGGCAAAAGCAACGTCATTTTCTAACCAACCCCGCGTGACAATAAATCCACCAAACGGCGAAACCCATTGGGTTGCGGGTTGATTATTGACTTTCGTTTCACTGACTTTAAACTTCTTATTCTTCATCACCTCATCAAGTTTTATTAACGCTTCTTCTGCATCTGAACGATTGTTAACTTTCACCATAAACACCAACCCCGCCACAAACCGTTCTAACGATCTCGGATTCGGTGTGGCGGGAACTAAAGATAATGAAAATTCTCCATTCATCCAATTTAAAACATCTTTTTCTAACTCCATTCCCGTTGCCGATTTAAAACTCGAACTTAAAGCTTCAGGATTAAACGGTGCCATTGGGTTGGCATTTGCCCCTTGATTATAATCTTCCCAAACTTGTTTTAAATTCCCCCCCGACATCATCATCAAGGCATTTTCTGGAATCCGTTGCACCATTTCTTGAGCATTATTTTCAACGGCAAATTTCTTCTGACTACTCGGTCTTAACCAAGAAACCGCTTTTAATCCTACCCCTTCCGCTTCTAAGTTAATATTCGTGGCAAACCCTTGATATTGTTGCACTTTCTCAATATTTTCAGGAGGAATTGGACGATCTGAACGGTAGGATGCCACCGTTGTCGCAACGGGGATATTAAAATAAACTTGAGCAAAGGGATTCGTGGCTTTAATTTTATCCAGCGCTGCGGGATAACCAGGCGTTTTGGCTAAGGAACCGGAACCTCGATAAGTATCAATGGCGCGTTCCGTCGCGCTGGGTTCTGTGGTGACGACTAAAAAATCTTGACCCAACACTGCAATCGAATAATTTTGAGTCGGGTTTCCTTGGGTTTCAATAATATCAACCCCTCGATAAGAACGTTGAGTGGTTTGAACGCCTTTGACCGTTCTCGGTTGCGATAATAACTCTTTTGCTTTCGCCGGATTCGCAATCGGAAACACCATCATCACCGCTTGCTGATTCAAACTGGCGGTTTCATCGGCTTTTGGCGGTGTTCCCGAAATCAAACTCGGATTCGGCAAAAACGCCACCATCACTTCTTTCCCCACCCAAGGTTGAATATCCTTTTGATAATCATAGCCATTGCTGGTGAAGACGCGATTTTGCCAATCCTTGAGAAATTGTTGAAAAGCGGCTTTTGATTCAGTTGTACCGTAGGTTTGTAGTTGTTGCCATTGTTGCGCTTCAGTGGACAGAGAAACCGCCACCATCGCCTCCTGGGGAACCACATTCGCACCCAGGGGAACACCTTCTAAAAATTTCCGTGCAACAACAGTGTAATAGGCTGCCACCCCACCTCCAATCAGAAGGGCAGCGGCTCCCAAAGTTAAGATAAGATTAGGTTTTGCTTTTTGGATCATGGGTGGCAACAACGGCTGAGAACGATAAGTGACAGAAGATAGCTCTAAGCAATGAGCCAGATCCTAACCCAGTCAGGGACACTTTGCAAATCAGTCAGTAGAGACGCGCC
>JBMDYE010000582.1:0-4866 GCA_048595135.1 Planktothrix sp.
TTGACGTTGGTAAATTGCAGGTGCGATCGCAATATATCCTTCTCTAGCAATGCGTTCCGTCACATCTCGAATATGGGAATTGACCCCAAAAATTTCCTGAATTACAATAACCCCTGGAAATAATCCATCTCCAACGGGTTCAGCCAGATAAGCCTGAATTTGTAAGTCCCCATTAGGTACTTGAACCTGAGTTGTGCGAATTTCTAAGTCTGCCATAACTTTAATCCTCTAAAGCCCTTGAAAACAGATATTTTTGTCTATGCAATTTGTCAGTAAAATTAATATTACGCTCGTTAATCCCCTTTTGAATCAAAACGTTTAGAACAACACAGAATTTCCATTTTAAACCTCTGTGTGATTTTCCTTGGAGAACTTAACAATATGGTTCGGTTTTATATTCAACCTGATAGCGATATTCCGGCTTCTAATCAATTGTTTAATCAAATTCGTTTTGCGATCGCCTCTCGGCAGTTTCCCCCAGGACACCGTTTACCGAGTACCCGTCAATTGGCAATGGAAACGGGACTGCATCGCAACACCATTAGTAAAGTTTATCGGCAATTAGAAGATCATGGACTGGTAGACGCTCAAGCGGGATCGGGAATTTATGTTAGAGCGTTAGGCCATGAAGGAGGATCTCGCCTTCAGTCGCCGATGTTACAACAATATCCCCAAGCTAATAAAATTATTCAACAGGGTTTAGATGACTTGCTGGCTCAAGGTTGTACCCTCAATGAAGCAAGGCAACTGTTTCTCGATGAAATTGATTGGCGTCTGCGCTGTAGTGCGAGGGTTTTGGTTACAGCACCGCAACAAGATATTGGCATTGGACAGTTAATGGCGCAGGAGTTAGAAGCCTCGCTACAAATTCCCGTCCAGTTGGTTCCCGTTGAAAAACTATCCGATATGTTAGAAAAAGTGCCATCAGGAACCGTTGTTACCAGTCGTTATTTTATTGGATTAGCAGAACCCATTGCCGCCCCAAAATCCGTGCGAGTCATTCCCATTGATATTTATGATTTTGCTAAGGAAATCGAACTGGTTAAAGGCTTACCCAAATCAACTTATTTAGGAATTGTTAGCCTGAGTTCTGGGTTATTACGCGCAACAGAAGTGATCATTCACAGTTTACGCGGTGATGACATCATTGTCATGACCGCCCAATGGGAGGATGAGTATAAAATACAAGCGATTATTCGCAATGCGCGTCATGTGATTTGTGATCAGGCTAGTTATCAGCGCGTCAAAGACATCATTCACGATAACCGAGAAGAACTGATTCGTCCCCCCCATCTCCACTATTGTCCCAACTATATTGGTGCTGACTCGATCAATTTACTGAAACGAGAGTTGGGATTAAAGTAAGACAGAATAGGGAAACAGCCCAACCTGACAGTTGAAAATCTGGCACAAGTTTTTCTCGTAAATTATTATTCCCAATTACAACAAGAATTGAACGTAATGCTAAGTTAGGTTTAATTCTGGTTCCTTTGGGTTTAATAATATGATTACCGAAAAATTTCGTCGCCAGTTGCGTCAAGAAGCGCAATTATGGCGAGAAGAAGAACTGATTACAGAAACGTTCTATCAACAGTTAACAGAACGTTATCAATTCAATCACCTGGACACCGCAGCCAGTAGCCGATTTGTGATGATTTTAATCGGCTTAGGAGGGGTGTTGTTAGGATTGGCCGTGATTACCTTTGTTGCTGCCAACTGGCAAAATTGGTCACGGGAACTAAAAGTTCTTCTTCTCCTCAGTTTATTTATTGCTGTCAATACGGCTGGATTCTATTTATGGCAGCAACCCCAAACGGGATTAGAAATGGGTCGAAAACGACGGCTAGGAGAAGGATTATTAATTTTTGGAGCCTTAAGTTTAGGGGCGAATCTCGCCTTAATGTCCCAAATGTTTCATCAAAGTGGTTCCTCCTACCAATTATTTCTAATTTGGGGATTAGGCGTGATTGCAATGGCTTGGGGTTTATCCTTAACATCTTTAGGATTCTTAGGGATTTTATTATATGGGATGGGTTATTGGTTCGGAGTGAGTGATTTATTTACATTGAGTGAATTTTCGTTCTTAAAGTTTTTGCTAGAACATACCGCTTTATTAGTCGGATTACTGTTTATTCCCCTAGCTTATCGCTGTCAATCCCGTGGGCTTTTTGTAATGGCACTTTTAGTGTTAATTCCTGCCTTACAAATTAGCTTATTGCCCCTGTTAAATATCAATATCCCTGCTGGTATATACTTTGCGTTATCAGGCATCTTCACGCCGCTTTTGTTCTGGGGATATGATGATAGTTTATTCCCGACTGTTCAAAGTAGACTCTTTCAACCCTTAGCTCGAACGGTGTCAATTGTCTTCCTGGCTATTTTATTTTTCTGGTTTTCCTTTAATATATTTTGGACTTATTTCTCGGTTAATGAGTCTGGTAATTTGACTCGAATTAGCAACTGGATTTTGATTGATTTTGTTGTTTATCTCGCTGTGATTCTATTAGAATGGTATTCCTTAGCTAAACCTACTCCTCTTTATCCTAATCGTTGGGAATTTGATAGCGTAACCAGTGTAATCCTTGGATTTTTAGGAGTCACTGCCATTCTATGTTTCTGGCATTTACAAATTTATAAAATTCCCGAAATCGCCACCTTTTTATTTAATGTGCAACTGTTTCTATTAGGAGCAGGACTGATTAGAATCGGACTAGAAAAAACAAAACGCCTCGCCTTTTGGGGAGGAATGATTTTACTCGTTTCTCAAATTATGAGTCGCACCTTTGAATATAACACCGAATTAGTCTTAAAAGCCTTTGTTTTTGGCTTATGCGGTGTGGGTGTAATTCTCGCTGGCTTATGGTTTGAACGTCACTTATCGGCTCATAAATCCTAGACAGCAACCCGCTTTTCATCAAAAATCATTACAGGACTTTAAATTATGACGAATGCGAATCATCAACCCCAACAAAACCTTCAAAAAGATTTAGAAAATGCTCCTAAACTGTCTCAGCCACCCATCCTTAAAAAAATAATTCCTGGTTGGCAGTTTTGGGTTCCATTAGGCGTTCAACTGCTGTTAATTTTAGCGGTTCCTTCCCAAGCAGTTTATACCCATTTAACGGGAAAAACGGTAATCTTACAAACAGCACCTGTTGACCCGTATGATTTGATGCGAGGCTATTATCAAACCCTCAGTTATGAAATTTCTGATCTGAATACTCTCCAATCAATTCCAGGTTGGAAAGAAACGACTAAAGGAGAAGGAATTTTACCGACGGGAACTCAAATTTATGTAACGTTAGAACAACCGAAAGAACCGTCAAAAAATAATCGTCCGGTTGCTTGGAAACCAGTCAAAATCTCCAGTGAACATCCTAAAAATTTAGCCAGTAATCAAATTGCATTACACGGAATATCAAACGGATGGAATATTGAATATGGGTTAGAACGGTATTATATGCCAGAAGATCAACGGGAACAAATTAATAATACGATTACGGAAGCTCAAAGGAATAATCGACAATCGTTTGTTGTGGAAGTTAAGGTGAATTCCCAAGGAAAAGCAGTTCCAATTAGTTTGTGGGTACGTGACCAAAATTATAAATTTTAATAGCTTGTAGTTGCACTTTAGTGTCGCGCTGAAGCGCAACTACAAACTTAATTAAAATTAGCGATCGCTTGTCGCACTTGCTCTATATCTAATTCTAAAACTTCCGCAATTTCTTCAACAGAAAGATTTTTTCCTAATAAGCGAGGAATTGTTTGTAATTTCCCTTCAACAATTCCTTCCTGCTTTAATTCTTGAGCAAAACGGGTTTTTCTTAAATCATCTACACCAAACATCGCTTCTAACTCCTGACGACTCAGTTGGGGTAATTTTGCTAAAACAATCGTTTCTAATAAGTTTAACAGTTGTAACCGCGAAGGCTCATCGGGAAATTGTTGTTTGACTTGAGCAATTAACCGAGTTGCTCTCTCTAAGAGTTGTTTCTTCTTAGCGACAACTAAGTGAATAATTTGTACACCTAAAGGAGTGGTTTCACTGATGTCTAATTCATTCAAATAGATGCACTTGACTAGGGGCGAATCTAACAACGGTTGAATAGATTCTCGTTGTCTAGCGGTTGGTTCAATGCTACGACTCCTGAAAATAATCATAGCACGCCACCGTAAATCCGGTTCATTATCTCTGAGATAGGTAAAAATCTCGGAGAATAAACGCAAATAAATTTTAGGGTCTTTTTGAAATTGTACCTCGGTAAAATAAATCGGGTTTTCAGGATTTTCGGGTAAAAATACCCCATCAATTCTAAAAGCAGTTTGTTTTAATTCTATCGAATCAAAACGGTAATCGTTCACCAGTTCGGGTGATTCTCCCCATAATTCAAAGAAGGTTTGGGGTAAGTCTTTAAAAATGCGATAAAAAATGTGATCGGTTTTCATCAGGTATGAGATTTGCGATCGCTTGTAGTTGCACGCTTCGTGCTGCGAAGACAGTGCAACTACGAACAATTAATCAATTTTTAAGTTAAAAGGTAGACGCGCATAGATTCCTTTTGGATCGTTCATCGATTTGAGGATTGATAATTCTTCTTGTAGTTTAATAAATTCACGGGTTAAGGGATCAACAACAGGCGGTTGAGTTGTATTTTCCCCGGATAAACTATTAAGAATTTTCTCCTCTAAACTACTCGATTTTGGTTCTTCTTGTAATTTCCAATCATCCCCTAAATTCGCTTTTTTAGCGGCAGCGGCGATCGCATCTTCTAACCCCCCAATTTCATCGACTAACCCTAACTGTTTCGCTTGGGAACCCGACCAAATTCGTCCTTGAGCAATGTCTTGAACTTTATTTTTAGGTAA
>JBMDYE010000583.1:0-34944 GCA_048595135.1 Planktothrix sp.
ACACAATTGATTCAGTTGGGCTTTTGTTTCAATTCCCTCCGCCACCACATCCATTCCTAACCCATGCGCTAACATAATAATTGTTTGAATTAACTCAATTTCTCCTTGATTGGAACCAATTTGGCGGACAAAAGAGCGATCAATTTTTAAGGTATCAATGGGGAACTGATGCAGACGGCTGAGGGATGAATATCCGGTGCCAAAATCATCAATACATAATCGAATCCCTAAATTTTTGAGCCGTTTTAGCACGTCCACTTCTTGACAAGAAACGGTTTTTAATAAACAACTTTCTGTAATTTCTAATTTCAGATGGTGAGGATTAACGCCTGAATTACAAACAACCTCTTGAAGTTGTTGCCAAAAACCAGCTTGTAATAATTGCAGGGGAGAAACATTAATATTAACGGTGAGATCGGATAGATAAGCAAATTGTCGTTGCCAATCTTTAATTTGATCTAAAGTTTTTTGTAAAACCCAACACCCTAAATCCATAATTAATCCAGTTTCTTCCGCAATCGAAATAAATTGATTAGGAGAAATGAGTCCTTTTTGAGGATGTTCCCACCGAATTAACGCTTCAAAACCGAGTTGATTAGGATGCGTTAGGGAAACAATGGGTTGATAATATAAGGAAAATTCTTGGTTTTGGATGGCTCGTCTTAAATCATTTTCTAACTGTAACCGAGTAATAGCTTTTTGTTGAATTTCAGAAGTTAATACTTGATAACATCCTTTACCATTCCCTTTAGCTGAATACATGGCAACATCCGCATCTCTTAAAATTTCTTCGGGTTGATGATATCCAGTTTGGGAAAAGGTAATTCCAATACTCGCACTGGTATAAACTTCATAATGATTAATTCTAAAAGGAGGAATTAACTGAGCTAATATTTTTTGAGCTAATGCGATCGCTTCTTCAATATTCCTAATCCGTTCCATTAAAATAATAAACTCATCTCCTCCTAAACGAACCACATAACTTTCTGAAGTTAAACAAGATTTTAAACGCCAAGCCACTTGTTTTAACAGTTGATCACCTAACAAATGTCCTAAACTATCATTCACGACTTTAAACCGATCTAAATCTAAAAATAAGACCGCATAACAATTGTTAGGATTACAGTGGTAGCGTTCTATCATGTGGTAAAGTTGATGAATGCACCAAGCTCGATTGGGTAATCCGGTTAAAGAATCATGATAAACTTCATATTGTAATTGTTGTTCTCGCTCTAATAACCTAACTTGAGCTTGTTGTAACTCTTGTAATGCTAATTGCAGTTGAGAGGTGCGTTCCTCGACTCGCTGTTCCAATTCTAAATTTAGCGTTTGTAAGGCGATTTCTGCCTGTCTCTTTTCATAAATTTCTTGTCTTAATTGATGATTCAGATTATGGATTTTTAATTGTAAATTAATTCGAGCCGCCACTTCACATAAATCCAGCGGTTTTGTAATATAATCAACTGCACCTAATTGTAACCCTCTAACTTTGTGAAAAGAATCCGTTAAAGATGTAGTAAAAATAACCGGAATTTCTGCATAATCAGGATGTTGTTTTAAACGAGCGCAAACTTCAAATCCATCAATATCCGGCATCATCACATCTAATAGAATCAGATCCGGTCGTTGCTGCTCAATTTTTTTGAGTCCACTTTTTCCACTTAAGGCTTTCTCCACCTGAAACCCAACCTGAGTTAAATATTCAAATAACAATTCAGCATTAGATGAGTTGTCATCAATGACTAAAATTTTGTAAGTCTCTCTGAGATTAGCATCCATGCAAAAAAGCTCCCCTTTGAGCATCTAAACTTCAGGTTGTACAATTCAAAGCTTTAAAACGACTATTATCGAAAAAGAATATTTATTCCCCTTAAAAACTTTTACCCGGATCAGAGGTTAATGGATTTGGTAATGGCGCACTGGCGATTAAAGCGAATCACGACATTAGCAATTGATGCACCAGATGGAAAGCCAACAGGCTAAACGCTTTTTCGCTAGCACATATTCTTAAAACTGCAATGAATTTTTATTATCTCTTAACACATCCAGACAGCGAATGCAAGGAACTCTCTGTGAAATTACTTAGATCACTGTCGAGAAATATGGCTAGGAAGGCTGTTGTCTATAGCTTACAGAACTTGTTATCCAATCAAACTATCCAAGCTGAAGATTGGAAAGAAACCGACTTGGGGATAATTCTATTATTAACGGATCAGTTTGCTTTTTAACCTCCTCAGCAAAACGTTGAGCCAGGGGAGGAACAAATACTAAGGGATTACTAAACCCTGAAAACAGATGAATTCCCTGAACATGAGGAATTTCACCGACTAAGGGTAAATGGTCGGGACTAAAAGCCACTAAACAATGATACCAACGCGCCGATAAATTTTTTAATGGCGGTAAAATTTTACCCACTTCAGCACGAATTAAGGCTTCGCTTTTGGCTTGATCAACGTTGGTATTAACATCACTTAACGTGCGAGAAGGTTGACCCATTCTAATCCGACCATCTAACAGTTGAACTGCACTTTTATCAATAATAAACGGAGCTAATTCTTGTCCGGGTTTATCCCATAACGGTTCTAAGTTTTCTTGGGTGGCTTCTGTCTCTAGTTTAAACCGTTCCATCCCGGCTGACATCACAATCGTTCGTAATTTTAACTCAAGCGGTGGTGTTTCTAAAATTTCCGTATGGGTAAAATGTAATCGCATCGAAATTCCCGCAGATTTTAATAAGCTGCGACTCCATCCTCCCGCACAAATGGCAATTTTATCTGCAAAATAATGATTGTTCTGCGTCTGAACACCTGTAATTTTGTCGCCTTTTTGAATCAGTTGAATCACCTGCTCAATTTGGTAATTTCCACCGTACTGTAAAAACCCGTTTAAATATCCTGAATTTAGTTTTTCCGGTGAAATATGACCATGACGAACTGTAAAGGCTCCGGCGATCGCATCAGGATTTAATAACGGTTCTAATTCACAAGCTTCTGCAATTGTTAATCGTTGAGGGGGGGTGAGAAACCGATGATAATTTTGAGCTAAAATATCTGGATCAGAATTCTGATCAAAGGTGAGAATTAAATCTAGTTCTCGAAACTCTAAATTTGTTTCTAATTCTTCTGATAAAACCGAATAGCGTTGTCGTCCTTCCTGACACAACGTTCGCGTCAATTCTGTGGTTCCTGACCAATAAGCTAGTCCCCCATAACTATAACGGGTAGCATTATCTAACGTTGAATTCTGCTCAAATAAACCAACCTTAAACCCTCTTTTGGCTAATTCATAACTCAGTGCTGTTCCCGTAATTCCGGCTCCAACGACAATCCAATCATAGACTTCCATAACATTTAACAGAATAATGTTTTAGAGGTTTATTCTAAAATTAACTATACTATAAAATTACAATTTAGACGGGATTTAGTGAAGAAACTTGATCGGTTGATACAAAATGGTTTTTCCGCGTCGTTGTCCGGAATCTTCCCATCCCCACTCAGCCAGTTCTCCGATCCGATTTAATGTGGTAATATAGGGAGCGGAAACCCCTAAAATTTTAGCTAATTCTTTTGCTGATTTTAAATTAGATTGGGGCGGTTCTAGGGAAGTCTCCCTATTTTCAGAATCAGAAGAAACAGGGGATTGATTAGACATTAGGTTCGGGTTTTCTGTTTCGTCAGCGATCGCTTGTTCTCCAAAATTTTGAAAACGCAAGTTTAAATAATGCTCTACATAAGCAATAATTTTTTCGTTGAGATTATATTGTAAATAATCATCAATTTTTTTAAAAATATAGTCCTCAAGTAAGGCAATCCTATTGTCAGCAGGGGGTCTTCTAGCAGAATCTGGGGTTGCTGCTAAATAAAAATCTATAAATTCTGTTAACACTTCTGTGGGAGTTGTCCCCCTTGCTTGGCATTGAGCTTGGAAACGTAACCCCATTTCACGGTCAATGTTAAAACTGACTACAGCTTGAGTTTCTTTCTGAATGCTAGAATGTTTAACCAAAGTGCCTCACCTTGATAATTATAAATTAACATTTCAACAGTTATTTTTAATAAATTTTAATTCAAGAGTTTAATAATATTGCTTTTATTGTAAACCAGTTTAGCAAAAAAAATGATTCTCATGACTATTGAAAATAATTTTTAATTACTGATAATTATCGTGACCAAGCTATTTTGCAAAATTCACCCCTCAGTCTTTTCCTGATTTCACGTTGCTGTTGAGTGTGTATCAGATTCAAACATTTAGAAACTCAACTTAAAAACGTTCCTTTTTTGATAAAAACTTTCAAAACAAGACGAAGGGCTGAACTATATAGCGCTACGCATTACAGTTAGGACATATAGGAGGGCTATAATTGTTGATGATTAAGCATTTTCCTCCTGCCTCCTGCCTCCTGCCTCCTGCCTTCTGCTATAGCAGTGTACATTCGTCTAAGGTACAAGCCAAAAACCCAGTAACTCTTAAGAAACCGGGCTTTTGAATGCCTATTGACTTGATTCACTGGAAAACCGCTATCAAAATCTCCGCCGGACTAGGGCTACGGAGTGTTAAGAGTGCAACTCAACATTGATGAAGGGTTACATGGAGAGTGCTGGGAAACTGACTTGTCAAAATTTTTAGCGATGAGGGGGACTGAGCTATTGTCCTGAGCTTGGATTTAGAAATCCGATCTCATCAAAGACAATCTGTTGTTGAACGTTTTAGATTTATTGAGTGGAACTACTGACTTTTAAGGCTACCGCACGCTTTCTCGCGCTTCATTTAACTCATCAATTAACTCATAACATGAATAGTAGTCATAGCTAGTTATCAGTTGACGAATCAATCCCATTTCGTTGCTGTCAACCCCCTCCCCATCTTGCTCCATAAACCCAAAGAAATAACCCATGTCTTTTCCTCTCATAGCACTAAACACCGAATAGACGGATTCATACGGATCAATTTCCCAGACTTGCTGCACCAACTTAATAAAAAGCTGTTGTTCTGGTGAACGACCTGCCAGCATAGAGTTGAGCTTTTCGATTAATGCTTGTTTATTCATAATCTCAATAATTTTGTGTCCGCTTATTATTATCTAATCAAAAGTCGGCTTTAATATTTTTTGTTCATAAAATTTAATCAAATCGACACCGTGAATCAAGTAGCAGAAAGAAGGATAATATTGATTATGAGTTTTTACTTAGATAACGATAAACGTTAAAAACTTTACATAAAATTGATATCAATGCTGTTTAAACTCTTTTAATTTCATTCCTCTATTTCTGTAAATTTAGCATAATAAAATTGACTTAGATTGTAGTAATAGACATCCTGATGTAACAAGACTAATTCAGTCAAGTCGAGATTTTGGGCTTGAAAATTGTCAGAGAAACTGCTTACAATAAAATCATTGTTCACCCCGACATAATTATGAATCAATAATGAATCATAATTTAAAAATTACGACCCCATCTCCCAACTCAATATTCAGTAAAAACAACTAGAGGAATAAGATTCAATGCCTAAACAACAACCCTATCAGCCTCTCTTTTTCCGACTTTCTCATGCTTTAAATGCTTTTTTAGCTCTCGGTGCTTTCATTACAGGATTCTTAGTTTATGATAGCTATGATCGGCGCTTTGGTGGATTAGCCTTAACTCAAAACAATCGCGAATTAATTGATATTCATGGAACCTTTGGATTTTTCTTATTTTATATCTTTATTGCGTTTGCAATTTATAGCTTAACGGCGGGGAAAAAACGCCTGATTCAACCCAATACCCTGAAAAATTTAACCCAAACTCATAAACCGGGTTGGTGGTATACCCTGCTAAGGATCACTAATACCATCGCATTAATCGCCGCAGCTTTATCGGTCATTTCAGGAAAATTTCAAGATGAAAATTGGCTTCCTCAAGGGAATCTAAATGAGGTTTGGTATTATATTCATTTAATTGCTTGGGTCATGATTGGATTGGCGATCGCCCTTCATATTTTAATGGCAATTAAAGTAGGAGGAACACCCCTGATTATTTCAATGTTTAATACCCAATACAAACCCGAAGATCATCCGAAATTATGGATTAGAAATATTAAAAATCGGTTACGATTGTAGCTAGAAGGGCGGGAAAACCTTGGATGGGCAGCCCCCGCCCCTACTGTGAACAACTTTTAACCGGAAATGTGGTAAAAATAGGAGGTTGTTTAAACTGGGGTGCAAATTCTATTAACCGTTGAATCGGAATTGCAAATGATAAATGAACCATTTGTGCTTTTAAGTCTAAACTCGGTTGAGAACCATCCTCATAAATATAAGGATCACCCCATAACGGATAGGCGTGCATTCCATTAATTCCTACAACTTTTCCCCAACGATTGAGTAACGGCCCCCCGCTCATGCCTTTCTGAATGAGGTTAGTATAGCCAATTTGATAGCCTTTTTCAATGGCTTTTTCTGTTAATAAAGAAACTCGCCCCCTTGTTAAATCTAATCCTAATGGCGGTAAAAAATTAGGCTCAACAGGGTGAGAAAATTTTAAATCCCCAGATTTAGAACGATTAGACCCTTGAACAGGATAGAAAACACCCAAACGAGAGATAAATTTAGGAATTAAAGTTTGATGTTTGATTTCAACGGCTTCAGGAATCGGAACTGAATTAATGCGAGGAAATCCCGCCCCAAATACCTTATCTCCTAATGTTAATGGTGTGGAATTTGCCACAGAGGCGATCGCATAATTTTTCCTATCACTTTCAAATTGTAATAAAGCTAAATCCTGACCCGAAAAATTAAACGTTGATAACGGTTCAGCGAGATACAATTCACCATCCGGCGTTTGTAACCGATAAGGTGGATCACTGGGTGTTAAAATATGTTGATTGGTAAGAACCGTGTAAACGTCCCCCTCTCGTTTGATCAAAATTCCTGACCCCCAACCCGAACCCGAAAAAATTTTAACCGTAATTAATTGAGCAACTTTTTTAAGCTGTTTGGGACTACAAACAGAACAAGATTCTCCCCAACAAAAGGATTTAGAATCAGTAGAAAAGCGAAAGGATTTAGAAACGCTAAAATTAAGGGTTTGAAGATTACCATCTAAGAAATTGATTGATTGCCTAGACGTTAAACTAAAAGAGGATGGTTGGGAAAGAAAATAATTTCCCTTCCCAAGGGGGACTTCAGAAAAAACAAGTATTGGTAGCATCAATAAAAAACTACCAATACCCGTCTTAAGCTTCCGGTTTAGAAAACAATTAGTCCGCCTGAATAGAATCCGCAGAAACAACACTGGCTTGATTATCGATAAATTGATCAAGATCTAAGTAATATCGAGCGTTACTTTCTTCTAAAGGCCCCGCACTGGCATTCGCCTTAAGATCAAATAACTGTTCTAAGGTTCGATTCGCATTTTGTTCCGGTTTCAGGGTAAATAAAATTCCTAAACAGGGGCCATCTTTGGCATTAGAAACACAAATCACAGGTTGATGATTTACCCGTCCTGTGGTGACATAATTCAATAAACCCCGCTCATAAAATTGTTGAAATTTTGAAGACACTTGACGACACCGAGTTTCAGGAACATAACCCGCATCATCAAACACCCGTGAAACCCAACGAATCACCGGAAAAGTTCCCCGTGAATTTTTAACAAAGGTGGTCGGAACGCCATCGTCACTAACTCCACAATAAAATAGTTGAGTGACTGGCCCTCTAGTCCGTTCCGGTGACCTCTGCGCTAAATTCGGTTCACAGTTGCTAGAATTTGCAACAGTGCAGGAACCATTGGGCGACAATTCCCGTCCTGAACTTACGGAAGTTAAGGCAACGAAGCTACCAATCGCGATCGCTCCAACCTGCAAAACTTTAACCAAAACTTGATGTTTCATTCCTCGTTATCCTGATTAACTAAACCCATAACAGCAGAATGAAGAACGAAAACCCATAGTTCCCATCCTTCATTCCCCGTTGTCTGTACTTTTCCGGTGCTTCAAGTTCACCCCTAACCGCTTCAGATAGTCCCAGCCTCTTTGGGGCCAGACGTGTTGACGACCTGTTTTTTGAGCAATCCATTCTGCCACTTTAGGCCCTGACCAATCCCCACCATCGGGTGCAGGCCCTTGTAATGCTTGCTTGAGTTCTTGCTGTTGCATAGAGGTGAGCAAAGATTTTGCTACAGGCGGCTGGCGCTCTCGACTGCGGTTCTTGATTGAACTTGGCCCCTCAATGTTGTAGCGCCGGATAATTTCCTTCGCGTAATCGTAGTTCAACCCCACCACATCGGCCGATTGTTTAATCGTCCAACCACTGGCAACCAACTGAAGTAGATGCCACCGACGGGCTTCTGTGGTATCTCGTGCTTGCCGATAGCGAACTTTCAGTTCTTCAATCGTCAGGTAAGGTTCGATATGAGCTTTTGGTGGCATTCCTCCTATTCAGCACTCGGAACGTTGGTTAATCTATCGCCAACTAGAAGCAATTTCCGGATCGAACCGAATTTTAAGTCAGGACTTAAAAGAAGAGCGGGGGGAGCGGAGGGAGCGGGGGGAGCGGAGGGAGTGGAGGGAGCGGAGGGAGCAGGGGGAGCAGAGGGAGCAGAGGGAGCAGGGGGAGGATTTAATTCTTCTCCCTGTTGCCTCCTGCCTTCTGCCTCCTGCCTTCTGCCTCCTGCCTCCTGCCTTCTGCCTTCTGCCTTCTGCCTCCTGCCTCCTTCTTTTTGGTAAACTCAATATGGGTATCAAGACGAGGATAAAAAAGCATGGCATCCATCCGCAAGTTGCATCAACAACTGGTCAATAAAGAGCGCTCCGCCGTTGAAATCGCGCAGGAGGCGTTGGATCGGATTGCACAACTTGAGCCAAAATTAAAAAGTTTTCTGTGTGTGACGCCTGAGCGAGCGCTGGAACAAGCTCGTCAAGTCGATGCTAAAATTGCCGCCGGAGAAGAAATTGGTCAGTTAGCCGGAATTCCGATCGCCATTAAAGACAATATGTGTACCCAGGGCATCCCCACCACCTGCGGTTCCAAAATTTTAGAAAATTTCGTCCCCCCCTACGAATCAACCGTGACTCAAAAGTTAGCCGAGGCTGGGGCGGTGATGGTGGGGAAAACCAATCTTGATGAGTTTGCAATGGGCAGTTCCACTGAAAATTCTGCCTATCAGGTGACAGCCAATCCTTGGGACTTAGAACGGGTTCCGGGCGGTTCATCGGGGGGTTCAGCCGCAGCCGTCGCCGCAGATGAAGCTGTTGTCTCCCTCGGCTCAGATACGGGGGGTTCCATTCGTCAACCCGCTTCTTTCTGTGGTGTGGTGGGACTTAAACCCACCTATGGGTTAGTCTCCCGTTATGGGTTAGTCGCCTATGCGTCATCCTTGGATCAAATTGGCCCCTTTGGGCGCAGTGTGGAAGATGTGGCGTTTTTATTGGGGGCGATCGCTGGGTATGACCCCAAAGATTCCACCAGTTTAAAGGTTCAGATTCCCGATTATGCGAATGCCCTTAGACCCCATTTAAGAGCTAAAAGTGGGATTAAAATTGGGGTGATTAAAGAAACGTTTGGGGAAGGATTAGATCCCGTTGTTGAACAAGCGGTGACAAAAGCCATCAGCGTTTTACAAGAATTAGGAGCAGAAATTCAAGTGATTTCTTGTCCGCGATTCCGCTATGGATTGCCCACTTATTATATTATTGCGCCGTCGGAAGCTTCAGCGAATTTAGCCCGTTATGATGGAGTGAAATATGGATTCCGTAGCCCTGACCCAGATAATTTAATTGATATGTATGGCAAAACTAGGGCGCAAGGATTTGGGGCAGAAGTGAAACGACGAATTATGATCGGAACCTATACCTTATCGGCTGGGTATTATGATGCTTATTATTTGAAAGCTCAAAAAGTGAGAGCTTTAATTAAGGAAGATTTCGATCGCGCCTTTACGCAAGTAGAAGTTTTAGTTTGTCCCACCGCACCGACAACCGCCTTTAAAGCGGGCGAAAAAACCGCCGATCCGTTAAGTATGTATTTATCGGATTTAATGACAATTCCGGTTAATTTAGCTGGTTTACCTGGGATTAGTGTTCCTTGTGGTTTTGATGATCAAGGACTTCCCATTGGAATGCAATTAATTGGCAAAGCGTTAGGAGAATCTCGCCTCTTAGAAGTCGCTTATGCTTATGAACAAGCAACCAATTGGCATATTCATAAACCCAATATTTAGGAATTAAGAATTAAGAATTAAGAATTAAGAATTAAGAAAATTAATGATCTCAAAACAACTGAAACCGTTGTGATTATTGCCTTGTCAAAAATAACATACTGAGCAAAGTGTTAGCGTAGCCTGTCCTTAGTACCTAAGAACCGCCTGCATAAGTCCTCAGTCAAAAAAATTTAACTAATAAATTAATAGCTGAATAATAGATACAAATAAATTACAATTCTTAATTCTTAATTCTTAATTCTCAATTCTCAATTCTCAATTCTTAATTCTTAATTCTTAATTCTTAAGTCATTTTTGGCTTAATTCAAATCTTAATAACGCTTGTCCGTGAATGACAGCAGCAATTGTAACAATGTTTTCTTGAACTTGATAAATAATTCGATAGGTGTAAGCAAACTGTTCCCGAATTGTTTCGTCGCCGAACTCTTGAACAACTTTTCCTTTTTCTGGAGATTTGCTCAAGTCCCGAGTAATTTCAATGATTCTCTGTACAACCGCCGCTGCATAGGAAATTGAATCCCGCGCAATATAAGCAGCAATTGCATCAATATCATCAATGGCTTGAGGCGACCAAACTACTTGATAACCCATTTACTTAATAAACCTTCTGCTTCCTCTTGTATCAGATTTCTGGCGGTTTCATGAACGGTGAGTCCATGACGAACTTTTTCGATCACATAAAGATGGTATTGCACATCTTCTAAGGAACAATTATCGGGTAAGTTCTTCAACAAAGATTCTACTTCTTTTTTGGTCGTACTCATAATCTTTTTGGGTTTTTTTTATAGTTATTATAGATCCCAGAAACTGAAACACCTGAAATAGAGCCTTTACCCCAAGAAATTGTTCAATCTCGGAGGGGATCAAGGTTAAACCTATTGTAGATTTCTCAATTGGTGTTGTCCAATCGCTCTCGAATGTTCCAGTCATGGTCTCAAATCCAGATAAACGTGATGCCAGACAGATGATAACAGATTTTTAACGAGCTTATTTAGTCTTCATCGCCTGTCTAGCGTTTCCCGCCATTTCAGTCGGGATGAGGTTTTTGGGGATATGCTTTAAAAGTTACCGTACTCTGCAATCGCTTTTTGCATTCGTTGCAGCACTTCTTCAACCGGAATTGCCCCTAATTCCCCAGCGGCGCGAGTTCTAATATTTAAACAATTAGATTCGACTTCTTTAGCCCCTACCACCGCCATGACCGGAATTTTATCTTTTTCAGCATTACGAATTAATTTGCCCAAACGCTCATTGCTACGGTCGGCTTCCGCACGAATCGAAAGCGATCGCAACTTTTGAGCGACTTCTTCAGCAAAGGGTAAAAATTCTTGACTCACGGGTAATAATCGGAATTGAATCGGTGCAAGCCACAAGGGAAAATCCCCTGCATATTCCTCAATTAAAATTCCCACTAACCGTTCCAGTGATCCAAACGGTGCGCGGTGGATCATCACTGGACGTTGGCGCGTTCCATCCTCTGCCACATATTCTAAATCAAATCGTTCCGGTAAGTTATAGTCAACTTGTACCGTTCCCAATTGCCATTCCCGTTCTAAAGCATCTTGGAAAATAAAATCTAATTTCGGGCCATAAAATGCCGCTTCACCAATGCCCTCAAAATAGTTCATTCCAAGTGTTTCCACCGCCCGACGAATCGCCGCTTCCGACTGATTCCAGACGTCATCAGACCCAATATATTTATCGGAGGTCGGGTCACGGAAACTCAGCCGCGCTTTAAAATTCTTCAGTTGCAAACTTCCAAATACGGATAGAATTAAATCAACAACTTTCAAGAATTCATCATCCAACTGTTCTGGAGTGACAAATAAATGGGAGTCATCAACGGTAAACCCGCGAACCCGTGTTAACCCGCCTAATTCTCCTGACTGTTCATATCGATAAACCGTACCAAACTCAGCTAATCGAATCGGTAATTCTCGATAAGACCGTAATTCACTTTTATAGATTTGAATATGGAAGGGGCAGTTCATCGGTTTAAGAACGAACCCTTGTTCCTTGGCTTCCGATTCTTCATCTTCGGCCATCATCGGAAACATATCTTCTTTATATTTCTGCCAATGTCCCGACGTTTTAAATAAATCCACCCGTCCAATATGGGGGGTAACAACGGGTAAATACCCGCGTTTCAGTTGTTCTTTTTTCAGGAAATCTTCTAAGGTACTCCGCAAAATGGTTCCCTTCGGTGTCCACAAGGGCAACCCAGGGCCAACAATATCGGAGAAAATAAATAATCCTAATTCTTTTCCGAGTTTGCGGTGATCTCGTTTCAGGGCTTCTTCTTTGCGGCGTTTATATTCCGCTAATTGTTCAGGAGTTTCCCAAGCCGTCCCATAAATTCGTTGTAACTGCGCTTTGGTTTCATCCCCGCGCCAATACGCACCCGCAACGCTTTCGAGTTCAATCGCATCGGGGTTAATTTCAGAAGTATTTTCAACGTGTGGCCCTGCACACAAGTCCCACCATTGATCAGCCAGATGATAAATGGTAATCGGTTCTTGTAACCCTTCTAAAATTTCTAATTTATACGGTTCTCCGAGTTTTTCAATCCGTTGTTTGGCTTCTTCTCGGCTGACTTCTTCCCGAATCATCGGCAGTTTCCGTCTCAGGATTTTAACCATTTCTTTTTGAATGGCTTTTAAATCTTTATCGGTAAACGGTTCAGGACTATCAAAATCATAATAAAACCCATTTTCAATCCAGGGGCCAATGGTCACTTGCGCCTTGGGAAAGAGTTTCTGAACTGCCATCGCCATCACGTGGGAAGCCGTATGACGAATCCGTTGTAATTGTTCAGATTCGCTGGTTTTGGGTAAATGAACTTTTTTCTCCGGCTGTTCTGGAGAGCCGTCTGATGCTGCTATAGCCATTGATTAAGATTACAAAACTACAAATAAAACATCGTGTATATCCCAAAGGGAATAACGATTTAAGTCAGGTATTCAATATTAATTTGTCCAGTCGTTCCTTAGAAACGTCTGGGTTTCTTCATAAAGTTTATTGTAGCGAAATAGGGGACTAGAAAGTGAGAAATCCCCCCGCAGACTCCCCAAAATGTCCGTTGATAACACTTGGGGACGGGTTGATTTGATTAAAATTCTTCACAAATTCGCTCTAAGGCTGCGACCGGATCATCTGAGGCGGTGATCGGACGTCCAATCACGAGATAATTTGCCCCCGCTTTTAACGCCTCAGCAGGGGTAAAGGTTCGTTGTTGATCCCCTTTATCTGCCCAACTCGGACGTACCCCCGGACAAACCAAGAGAAAATCATCTCCGCAGGTTTGCCGCAGTTGAGCGACTTCTTGAGGCGAACAAACGGCCCCAGGTAAACCCGAATCTTTGGCTAATAATGCCATCTGTAACGCATATTCGGGTAGTTCTAAAGGGATTTTTAAATCAAAGGCTAATTCCCTAGAATTTAAACTGGTTAATACGGTAATTGCAATTAAATTCGGGGTAGAATAACCTGCCTCTGCTGCGCCTTCTTCTGCGGCTTTTTGGGCGGCTGTTAATGCTTTTTTTCCGGCGGTTGCATGAACGGTAATTAAATCAACGCCATACCGAGACGCAGACCGACAAGCCCCCGCGACGGTATTGGGAATATCATGGAATTTTAAATCAAGAAAAATTCGTTTTTCTTGAGATTTGAGAAAGGTTAAAATTTCTGGGCCAGCGCTGACAAATAATTCTAAACCGACTTTCCAGAAGGTGACTTGCGGGAGTTTTTCTACCCAGGCGATCGCTTCTTCTTTTGTGGGAACATCCAAAGGAACAATAATTTTATCTAAGCTCATCGTTAATTAGGGATTTCAATAAATAATTTTTCTCAGCCTTGTTTTTAGGCTGTGGCTTTATTTTACAAGGTTAGGAGACTTAAGGAAACCATTCATTAACAGATTGCTCAATTTCTTAACTATTGATCTAGAGTCTCTTGTGATTAATACACAAATCCTTGGAGAAATATTTAATATTTTAACTAGAAAAAAGTTAGTTAAGCAAAAGGAATCCCAGTAAATTATTACGAATTTTTCTATTGCGATTTTCTGAAAACTTTTTTGTGATTTTGCGTTCTCAAAATTTATTTCGTGTTCTTACTATTTCTTAAGGGTGCGTAGGATTTTTCTTTCGTGTTCTTAGTTTTTTCTTCAATTCAAAGAGATCGATCACAACACAGGGAAAGAGTTCCTTACTTTTCTTTTTTCGGGACTTCTTGCTGGTAAGTTCCTTCAGCCCTATCTTAACTCTATGGGTGCTTCTAGTAGTATCCGTCTATTGGCCATTTTTTTTCCGACCACTGATTTTTTACTATTTTACTCTACTTGTCTCTATTTGCATTTTAATTTGAGTCCGAGTCCTCCTTGTTTGTAAGCCTCTAAGTAAGTAGGTAGGCTCTATAAACCCCCACTACATAAAGGATTGTAAACTCTTCTAACGCTTTCTAAGGGCTGATTGCAGCCTTCTTTACATATTGTTACAGGGTAGAGTTTAATCCCGCCTACCTACTTTAGGTTGGCATAAATAATGTTAACAAACCAAAAGCTAAAACTCTTATTGTGAAGAACTTACAACATTTATTGTTTTAACTTTAATTATGAGACGGTCTACTGACATATAACTTTACACAGATAATATTGATCTGTGAGCAAAAAAAACTGTATAGTTCGTACTGAACTTGAAACACTGGGCTAAAACAATTTTAGCAAGAAGCAAGAAGATAAATATCACTTTCTTGCTACAGATGTATGCCATGTTAAGCAGGTTCGGATCAGGTATGACAATACCACCAGACAAAGTTTATCCAGTACCAGAAAAAGGTTGATAATTATGACAGCAGCAATTACAGAACTGCAAGTTATCGTAGGCGACTCTACATCAATACAGGCACCTCCTGGTTTTACAAAGATACCTGTAGATTTGAATAAAGGTGCGGGCGGAAAGTATATATATTTGTGTTTCAAAAGGGATGCAGGTACTCCAATTACAGGTTTGACAGTGATTTTGGGTGAACGCACCAGTCCCCCCTCTGAATATACAAAAATACCAGTGGATCTAAATCAGGGAGCAGGGGGAGACTACATATATTTATGTTACAAAAAAGGCTCAGGAGTACCAATTTTAGATATAATCCTCCAGTCTACTTCAGGAAACAACCAGTATGCGCCTCGTGGATATGATGGGACTACTTACAACCAGATTCCTGTAGATTTGAACAAAGGTGCAGGAGGTGACTATATCTACTTGTATTACTTAGTCAAAAATCCTGACGAATTACCTAATTTTGATAACGGAATAAAAGCAGAAATGCTTGCTAATCCAGATCGGGAATATGAAATATCGAGGGTTCAAATCGATTATGGGAAACAACTGGTAAGAACACAAAAGCTAGAGGTTACAACTCGAAAAACCATAGGAGCAAACGTACCTTGGAAATATTCACAAGAAGTAACTGTAGGGACACAAAAGTCAGAAGTTACTAGCTTTTCAATAGAAGTAGGAATATCTGCCACTGCTAGCTATGGAGGCTTTTCTTCTGAAATCAATACTAAGTTAGGGTATTCTACAACGAATTCTTTCTCTACTTCTGAAGAAACCAAAACGATTGAACAAGTGGAAATAGAAGCACAACCTTACTCTAGAACCTATGCTTTTTGTACTGTTGTCGATGTTCTTAGAGTTGTTGAAGTTCCTTCAGGTAACATGATTTCACAGCTTGTCTCAAAAACTCCTAATAATGGAATTTTTGTAACAAACAGCCAAGGTTTTTGGACATCTGTTTAAACAGACCTGCGGGAATGCCAATCCCCTAAAAGGGGGTTGAGATGAAAGGCAGATAAAAATAGGGGGTTCAATACCCCCTATTTTTATAAATCACTAATGGGTCTAATTTCGGATTCTTGTAGATAAGAAATGATGGGCATAGCCTCGTCCTACGGAATGAGACGGAGAAATTTCTTTTTTCCGACTTGTAGAACTTTGCCATTTAATTCATCAATGGAATTAAAGGTTAAGTCAACTTCAGAAATGCGATCGCCATCTAACTTAACAGCCCCCCCTTGAATTTCTCGCCGTGCTTCACTGCTGCTTTTACACAGTTTACTCGCACTGAGAATATAAAATAACTTCGCTGGAAATTGAATCTCAGCTAAGGAAAACTCAGGAACCGCTTCTGCTGTTTTCGCATCCCCTTGAACCAACGTTAACGCTGCTTTTTGCGCTTCTAATGCTGCGTCTTTTCCATGAAATTGAGAGGCAATTTCTAATCCTAATAACTTTTGCTTTTCCCTGGGATTTTCCGGTAACTGATCTAATGGTAAATTCGTTAACAATTCAAAATATTGAGCTAACAAATTATCTTGAACCTTCTCCAACTTAGAATACATCGTTAACGGATCTTCCGATAATGCCACATAATTCCCCAGAGATTTAGACATTTTTTGCACCCCATCCGTCCCAATTAAAATCGGCATTAATAACCCAAATTGGGGTCTTTGTCCAAAATGTCGTTGTAAATCTCGTCCGACTGCTAAATTAAACTTTTGATCCGTCCCCCCAATTTCAATATCCGCTTCTACCGCAACGGAATCATAACCCTGCATCAACGGATACAGAAATTCATGTAAAAAAATCGGACTTTCCTTTTCAAACCGCAACGCAAAGCCTTCTTTCGCTAACATTTGCCCAACGGTCATCGTTGCTAATAATTCCAAAATTTTCGTTAAATCTAACTTAGACAACCATTCCGAGTTGTAGCGAATTTCTAACCGTCCCGGGGTATCAAAATCTAAAATCGGACGTAATTGTTCTAAATAAGTTTGAGCATTTTTCTGAACATCCTCTGAAGTTAATTGACGACGAACTTCCGATTTTCCCGTCGGATCACCAATTCTTGCGGTAAAATCCCCAATAATCAAAACCGCCGTATGTCCGGCATCTTGAAACGCCCGTAACTTCCGAATTGGGATACTATGTCCTAAATGGATATCCGTTCCCGTCGGGTCAATGCCAAACTTCACCCGTAGCGGTCGGTCAGTTTTCAATAACCGTTGACCCAAATTCTCATCGGGATTTTCAGAATCTAAAATTTCAGGAAAAATTTCCGCAACGCCTCGGCGCAGTGTTGGAAAATTGTTTAGAGATGCCGCCGATGCCATCTCAACAGAAGGTTCACTCACAGCCATGATCTTAAAAATATTTTGCCAATGTGGGGTCAGATCCGTTAACCTTGATCCCTGATAGAACAATAACAGTCTTCTGTCAGGGATACCCAAACCGCCTAATTTTCGGTTGTTGTCTAGGTTTATAGATTAAGGGTGTATCTATCCGACCGTTCCCTGATCTATCAATTTTTATCCCCCATAGCAGGATCTTATCAATGTCCTGCTAGAGTGAGGGAGCGAGTTGAACCCAAAGGTTAAGGAATTTTGTCCCAAGGGTTTAACTACACAATCTCAATGCTATATGCTATCAGTTGATATAAAAAAATCAGCGCTTCTATTTGTAAGCTTTTTTATCCTGTAGCCCTGTTTTCGTGAGGGAGTGAATTAACAGTGTCGTCAACAAATGCAATCCCACAAAAGCAACAAGCCAAAGAATCTTCGGCTATGTTTGACTTTGTTCAGTCGGTTAGCAAAGTGACTGCGGGAACATTACTCGGAGTTACCATGTTGGCTAGTTCTGTCGTAGCCGGAGGACTGGTGGGTTTAGCCGTCAGTTTCCGCAATCTCCCCGATGTTCGGGTTTTGCAGAATTATGCCCCAACTGAAACGACCCATATTTATGATATTAAGGGGGTTCCCCTCGCCAGTCTCCACGATGAAGCCAACCGCGAGGTTGTTGACCTCAATGAAATTTCACCTCATCTGAAACGGGCTGTTATTGCGATTGAAGATAGCAATTTCTATGATCACAAAGGGATTAACCCGACGGGGATTGTCCGGGCGTTTATTGCCAACCTAGAAACGGGGGTAACGGTGGAAGGGGGGTCAACCCTGACCATGCAGTTAGTCAAAAATTTGTTTTTATCCCCAAACCGAACCATTGGCCGAAAAGCGGCTGAAGCGGTGATGGCAATTCGCTTAGAACAAATTTTGGCTAAAGAAGAAATATTAGAACTGTACCTCAACCAAGTGTATTGGGGTCATAACCTTTACGGGGTGGAAACCGCAGCCCGCAGTTATTTTAATAAATCGGCGTCTGATTTAACCTTAGCGGAATCCGCCATGATGGCCGGGTTAATTCCAGCACCGGAAGATTTTAGTCCCTTTGCGAATTATCAAACTGCCAAACAACGGCAGTTAATTGTATTGAAGCGGATGCGGGAACTTCAGTGGATTACCCCCCAAGAAGAAGCAGAAGCGAAGAAACAACCGTTACTGGTGGGCAAAATTACCTCCTTCAGCAGCAGTCGCCTTCCCTACGTCACAGAAGCGGTGGTGGCTGAACTCACAGAACGGTTTGGACGAGATGCCGTTCTCAAAGGGGGAATGCGGGTACAAACCACCATTGACATGAACTTTCAACGCATGGCGGAGAACGTGGTCAGTCAGTGGCATGAATGGCTTTATTATCAAGGTGTTTATTATGACCGCAAAAATGGTCAATTGGCTTTAGTCGCTGTTGACCCCCGTACCCATTTTGTTAAAGCGATGGTTGGGGGTGCTGATTATAAAACAAGCCAATATAACCGCGCCATTCAAGCCCGTCGTCAACCGGGGTCGGCGTTTAAACCGTTTGTCTATTATGCTGCCTTTGCATCGGGTAAATATGGGCCAGATTCAACGGTTTATGATACGCCCGTCAGTTATCCCGATGGTTATGGTTACTATTCGCCTCAGAACTATGGGGGCGGATTTTCGGGGGCGGTTAGCATCCGTTCAGCGTTGGCGAGTTCCTTAAATATTCCGGCGGTGAAATTAGGTCAAGAGGTGGGACTCAATCAAGTGATTGAAGTGTGTCGGGTGTTGGGGATTAAGAGTCCCATTGAACCCGTGATTTCTTTACCCTTGGGTTCTGTGGACTTAACGCCGATGGAAATGGCCGGAGCTTTTGCCACCTTTGCCAACGATGGCTGGCATTCGGACACAACGTTTATCGTCCAAGTCACGGATAGTCAAGGGAATGTGTTACTGGATAATACCCCCAAACCTCGATTAGTATTAGATCAATGGTCGGTCGCTGCTCTCAATAATGTATTACAAGGGGTGATTTCTGGGGGAACTGCCACCCGCGCCCAAATTGGACGTCCGGCGGCTGGAAAAACCGGAACCACCTCTTCAGAACGGGATGTTTGGTTTGTCGGTTATACTCCTGATTTAGCGGCGGCGGTTTGGGCTGGAAATGATGACTATACACCCCTAACCTATGGGGCGACGGGCGGAACCGTTGTTGCTCCGATTTGGCGCGATTTTATGTCCCAAGCCTTAGCCGGAAAACCTGCCACATCCTTTAAACCCCCTTCAGCTTACGCCAAACCGTAATTAGGAGGCAGGAGGCAGGAGGCAGGAGGCAGGAGGCAGAAGGCAGAAGGAAGAAGAAAAGAATTGTCCCTTGTCTGCCCCTGCTCTCTTCACTGGTGACTGGTGACTGGTGACTGGTGACTGTCAAGACTCGTGACCGATATTGCCGGAGAGAAGAGTACAATAAAGGTACACAGTATACAGAAAAAAACTGTGTCGTTACTCAGAATGACCTGAAAAGTTGCCTCTATGGGGCAATTGAGTGATGGGTTTCTGGAAAACAGCCCTAATGGTTAAAACCTGGGGTGTTAATTATTATGAGTTAGGATGTTGATTTTTATGGAAAAAAATACATTTTCCTCCCCTAATGCGGCTCAGAAAGTGGAAGTTTCTATCCACATTGATTCTGAACTCCTCGGTCAAATTCAGCATTTGACCAACGATCCCAGCAAGGTGATTGAAACGGCATTGCGCCAATGGTTAAGAGGAGAGCGCCCTGAAGATGAGCTTGCTTTAACCCTCCAACGCAATCCCCCGGTTCCTCCTAGAGGAGAATGGAATGACTAAATCAAGTTAATTAAAATAGTAATCCTGGGTAGGAGGTGTTATGGGTTCTAAAGAGAAACAAAACATCCGCCAGAACTGAAAATCTAATTAAAATTCCTGAGATGATCTTGATTGAATGAAGAGAGAATAGCAGGATTTTTCTAGGGAAGTTCTGGGGGAATAACCAATAATCTGTGTAAAATACCAGGAGAGGCAGTCCCAGGGATTAGGGCACCCCTGGTCTTTGTATTCTCAAATCAGACTCAACTCTTCTGTAACACTAACCGTCAATAATTTGCTACATTTAAAAGCAATCAAGAGTTGTTAGAAGGCCGATAAAACTTTACAGAAGGCTAGGTCGTTAGTAAATTTCTGGGAAAGTTGACCCACTGGAGTCATGAAGGAAGTTTCGCTTAATTCTGTTCCAACTTTTATCATTGAGTCAATGTTTCTATGAAGTTCAGTTGAAGGCGTGGCTAAACTCTTCTATCTTCAGTGATGAAGTGCAAAAAGCAGTCGGGGATGCGGATGAACTTTGATATGAACACTCAACTTGCAAGTATAACTTCGGCTCAACAGATGTGGCAAGAGTTGGGTACGGATCTGGTGTTTATTCAAGATGGAGACGGTCAATATCTATCATTTTATTGGCAACGGAACGAGCGCCATATCCTACCAACGGAGCAAATTATCGGTTCATCCATCCATGAACTGTTTCGACCGGTTTTAATTTCCCCCTACGAAGAACGGCTGAAACGGGTTCTAAAAAGTTTAATTCCTGAACGTTTTTTATATCCGTTTTGTTTTGAAGAACAATATTTGCCGTTGGAATTAACGATCACACCGATTTTAACAGCTAACGGAACAGCAGAAAAAGTCTTAGTAATGGGACGTTTACTGGAACAACCGACGGAACATTTAGATTTAAACCTCGCGGAAATTGTCGCCTATCGTTCCTTACCGTCGAGTTTAGATATTCCTCAAAAAATGTTGGTTCAAATTGCGGGAACCATGTGTCGGACGGTTTCTCCCAATTCCCACATTTATCAAACGTTATTAAGCCAAATTGCTCAAAAGATTCGCCGCACCCTGGATTTAAAACAAATTTGGCAACAAACGGTGAATAGTTTAGGACAAGTTTTAGGGGTGAGTCGTTGTATTATTTGTCCTTACAAAGCTGGAAGAAATGAAAGTTGGGGGTTACAACAAACCCAGGTGGTCGCCGAATATCGTCAAGAAAATTATGACATGATGTTGGGTGTGGATTTATCTATTCCTGATGAATTAGGATGGATGCAAGCCTTAGCCACCCTAGAACCTGTCATTGTTGAGCGAACATCCCCCACTCATGATCCCTATAAACGTCATTCGATTTTAGTGGTGGCGACGTCTTATCAAGATCAACCGAATGCGATTATTAGTTTACAACAGTGCGATCGCTTCCGCCAATGGACAGCTTCAGAAGTAGAATTTGTCCGGGAATTAGGAATTCATGTCGGGACGGCGATCGCCCATGCCACATTATATCAAGAACTAGAAGAAGCCCGCATGGAAGCGGTGGCTTTATCGCGGTTAAAAAGTGAATTTTTAGCCAATACTTCCCATGAATTAAGAACGCCTTTAAATGGAATTATTGGCTTTTTAAAGTTAATTATTGATGGGATGGTGGATGATCCTAAAGAAGAACAAGAATTTATTAAAGAAGCCCATCGGGCTGCTTTACACTTATTAAATTTAATTAATGATGTTTTAGATATTGCCAAGATTGAAGCTGGAAAAATGGATATTGATTTAGCTTTAATTAAGGTCAGTGAACTTTTACAAGAAATTGAACACTTTACGAGAGCGCAAGTCCATCAAAAAGGCTTGACTTTTACGATTCAAAAAGCAGCATTTGAAGAAGAAATTATTATTTATGGTAACTATCAACGGTTATTACAAGTGATGTTAAATTTAGTCGGAAATGCGATTAAATTTACCCACGAAGGGGGAATTAATATTAGTATCGGAATTCTCAAACAAAAAGTGGTTTTCCAAAATCAAGAATTCCCCGGACTGGTGGAATTTCGCGTTGCTGATACAGGAATTGGTGTACCGATTGAAAAACAAGACCGTTTATTTAAAGCTTTTTCTCAAGTCGAAGGCGGTTATACCCGTCAATATGGGGGAACAGGTTTAGGATTAGTTATTTCTCAAAAATTAGTCCAAACAATGGGAGGAACCGTCAAATTTTATAGTTTAGGAGAAGGTTTAGGATCAACCGTAACGTTTACCGTTCCTCTTTATCAAGAACCTCGAAAAATGACCAGTTAGACAGTCATCAGTCACCAGTCATCAGTGGAGGGGAGACAAGGGGACAAGGAGACAGGGGATCTGGGGAAGCAGAGGAAGAATTTCTCAACTGGTGACTGGTGACTGATAACTGCCTCCTCAAATTAAGATTTATTTCCGTAAACCTGCCAGACGTTGGTGTAGGGTTCGGCTAGGTTACAACCAAATTAGTCATTTCCCCAAAATCCCATGATGGCGAAAGAACTCGCAATTCAAACTCGTGGACTGACGAAACAATTTGATCGTCATATTGCTGTCCATGATTTAGATTTACAGGTCGCGATGGGTGACGTTTACGGACTCATCGGGCCGAATGGTGCTGGAAAAACAACGTTGTTGCGAATGTTAGCAACAGTTGAGGAACCGACAACGGGAGAAATTTATATTAATGGGGAACGATTATTACGAGAACAAAGCAATCCGAATATTAAACGCTTGCTGGCCTATTTACCCGATGATTTTCCCCTTTATGACGATTTAACGGTTTGGGATTATTTAGATTATTTTGCGCGACTTTATCATCTTCGGGAACCTAAGCGATCGCAACGGATCTATGAAGTCTTAGAACTGGTGCAGTTAACCAATAAACGAAAAAGCTTTATTGCTTCCCTATCACGGGGGATGAAACAACGGTTAAGTTTAGCGCGAACGATTATTCATGAACCGTTAATTTTATTACTCGATGAACCAGTATCCGGTTTAGATCCCATTGCTCGAATGCAGTTTCGAGATATTATTAAAAGCCTACGGGAAGCGGGAATGACAATCATTATTTCTTCCCATGTTTTGAGCGATTTAGAGGATTTCTGCACCTTTATTGGGATTATGGAATTGGGGTATTTAGTAGAAAGTGCTTCTCTGCAAGATCTTTATAAACGATTAAGCGTTCAGTATATTTTGCTGTCAACGTTGGGTAAACTAGAGGAACTCAAGGTTGAGCTTAATCATCATCCTGCGGTAGAAGCTTGGGAAATTTTACCAGACAATCAACAAATTCGAGTCGAGTTTTCAGGTGGCGAAACAGAAGCAGCAATGTTATTGCGATCGCTGATTGCTGCGGGAATTCCTCTATCAGGGTTTCATCGAGTACAAGAAAATTTAGAATCAATATTCCTTAAGTTAGGACATCAGCAAGCATCATAAATAAGAATTGAGAATTAAGAGGTAATAACCAAGAGTGAGCAATTGTGACGCGGTAGACAAGTGCTGTTGTGGACTGAGTTAACGCTTAATAACAGGAAAACTAATCATGCAATTCCCGATTTTGAAGGTTTTAGGAGAATTTAATCCGCAACTGGTGCGAGAAATCAAAGGGCGCTTTCGAGTGCGGACAATTTTAATTGCGATCGCCATTTCTCTGCTCAGTCAATTTGTATTGTTTATAGGTTCAAGTGAAAAGTTACCAACGACTAATGCTATCCCCATTAGTCACGAGTATTGTTCCTCCCAAAATCATTTTTATGATGAGTATAATGCTAAATATTGGAATCTCACTGACAAAATCCAGGCGACTAAAGATCCTGAAGTTCGCAAAAGTTTAGAACAGGAACGAAAAAAATATGATGATTTAAAGAATTCCGATTGTCCTAAAAATTTTATTGAATATGATCGGTGGATTTCTAACTATTGGACATTCCAATTTATGTGGATTAGTGTATTAGGATTATTTGCCTTAATTATTGGCGGAACCTATATGCTAATTAGCGATTTAGCCACAGAAGAACGGCGAGGAACGCTGAATTTTATTCGGTTAAGTCCCCAATCCGCTAATCCCATTTTTATCGGAAAACTCTTAGGGGTTCCTAGTTTACTTTATTTAGGAATTTTGTGTGCAATTCCCTTGCATTTAGTAGCAGGAATTAACGCTAAAATTTCTCCCCCAGAAATTTTTACCTTTTATGGGGTTGTGGTTGCAAGCTGTACGTTTTTTTATAGTTTAGCTTTGTTAATTGGGTTAACAACCAGTTCTTGGTTAAATGGGTTGCAATCTTGGTTAGGAACCAGCTTGATTTTCTTCCTATTATTGATTGGTAATAACAAACCGATTACCCAGGATGGCTATGATTGGCTTAATTTATTTTCTCCTTCCTGTATTCTGCGCTATTTAATTGACCGAACTGGAGATTATTACCTAAACTATCCTTTTGGTCATGGAGATATCTCCTACTTAAACTGGTTTGGGTTACCTGTTGGCGCATCAGGAATTAGTTTAGGGGCTTTGGTGGTGTTAAATTATGGAGTCTTAACCTATTGGATTTGGCAAGGGTTAAAACGGAGTTATCATAATCCGAATTCAACCAAATTAAGTAAAGCCCAAAGCTATGGATTAACCCTGTGCTTTACCCTGTTGAATTTAGGGTTTACACTTCAAAAATTTCAGACCGATGGTGATGCTTACAGTCCTTTATTTTTGGGAAACTTCTTTTTGGGTTTAGGCTTAATTACGGCTTTATCTCCCCAACGTCAAACCCTGCAAGATTGGGCAAGATATCGGCGAGAAAATCGAAAAAACTATTGGGTTCAGTTAGGAAATGATTTAGTCTGGGGAGAAAAAAGTCCAGCAATTGTTGCTTTGATTATTAACTTCTCAATCCCAACCACAATTTGGGTCTTTACCATTCTCAGAGTAGCCCAACCTTCTCAAAAATTTGAAATGTTGTTTGGGGTGGCATTACATTTCAGTTTTATGGTGATGTGTGCCAGTATTGCTCAATTAATCTTTATGATGAAAACCCCGAAACGGACATTATGGGCAACCGGAATATTAACAGGATTACTATTTGTTCCCTTCATGGTAATCGGAACGATATGGGGTTATGAATCATCCGCTTTAACTTGGTCTGCCTTCTCCTTCTATGGACTGACTCAAGCTCCCGCTTCCGCCGTTTTATTCCCGTTATTGGGTCAAGGATTAATCACGATTTTATCGAATTTGCAACTGACCCGATTGTTAAGAAAGGCTGGACAATCAGAATTTAAAGCGTTAGCAGGTCGGTCAATGTAATTGAAGAAGCACCCTGAGCAATTGCAAATATTAATGTTCTGAAGCTCCTAGATTAGATGTAACAATCTGGGAGTTGATTTTTTCCGGTTCTAAATTGGGGATAGAATTTTGCTGAAGTTGCTCTGGATAAAGATTGGGTAAATTCTGAATTTCCCACGCTTTTAGTAGGATTAAATATTCATAAAATGCTTGTAATGTACACCAAGCAAACCCTGAACGTCCGTCTAAAATTCCCCCCAGGAAAAAGTACATATAAAGAAAGCGAATTAAAGGTCGGAACGGAAGCCGCAAGGATAAATCTTTTAACGCGCGTCGCCGTTCAACTTCTGAATTTCCCCAGAATAACGCTTTCCAATTAACACTTCCACTTTCTAACTGTCGCAACGTTTCTACCGCTTCATCGGTGGAATAACGATTGTGTTTTTCTAACCAACGAGATAAGCCTTTACTACAGGTATAATGGGGATAGGTTTCTTTGAGAAAACTGGTAGGGCCATCACAAACTTCTCGTTCCGTATGACCATAATCAGTAAACCAAACTTTATCCTTCCGAAATAGACGCATTTGATACCGGGGATATTGGGTACTGCGACGAATCCAATTGCCTAAAAAGATGACTCGTTCTGCGACATAATAACCGATATACTCCTGACTTTGAATGGCTTCTAAACACTCTTGAAACAACTCTGGGGTCATCCGTTCATCGGCTTCTAAAATGTAAACCCAGTCATGTTTAGTGGGAATTTCTTGTAACATCCAAGTGCGTTGGCGTCCGTGACTTTCAAATTGATGTTGAACAACGCGAACCGGGTATTTTTCAGCAATTTCAACCGTGCGATCGCTACTGAAAGAATCAACCACAATAATATCATCGGATAATTGGGCAGATTCAATGCAATCCGCAATATCAATCTCTTCGTTAGCCGTGAGAATATAAACAGAAAACATAAATTAAGCCTGGGTTATTAATATTGATAACTGATAACTGATGACTGATAACTGATAACTGATTAAGCGGCAGGTTTGCGACGGGAACCGCCCCGCAGGATTCCTAACCCTTTTAATCCTGACCAACCCATCGTAATGTAACCAATTGCTAACAGTAGACTACTGATCCCCGTTTGCAAACTGGATTTCAAAGATTGAGTTTTCGCTTGTTGTTCAAGTTCTTGTTTGCGATCCCGAATTTGACCTAATAATTGAGTCGGTAACGTATCCGCTTGTTGATTCAGAAACTCTTCAATCGCTTTGGGATTAGATTTAGATTGTTCCAGAATATCTTTTACTTCTTTGGGAACATTCGGATTCGTCAGAGCTTGATTAAGAGCATCGGGATTTTGAGCCAAACCCGCAAATTGATCTCTTAGCTGAGTTTTGCGTTGTTGAATTTGTTGTTGGAATTGATCGCTACTAATTTGATTTTCCAGTTGGGTTTGTGCTTCGCTTGCTTGCTTATTAATTTCCGATAACGCTTCTGCTCTGGCTAAACGAGTATTGTTTAAATGCAGAGGGAACAGTAACAAGTACAGCAGTCCTAATAAACTGGCGAGAAGGGCAACCCAAAATTTCAAACTGGTGAAAGGGGAGGCAGGTTTTGTATTTCCCTCAGTGGCACTATCCATCCAAAAGGCGATAAAAATAATTGCCATTCCCACCATAGGCACAATGCCACGATCAACGAGACTACTCGCAATAGTAATTTGCCAACCTCGGTTCAGCAAATTTGGGGGAATCAACAGCACTAAATAATCGACCAAGGTAGAGAGAATCAGAATTCCCCCAACCAGTTTTAGGATTAAAGAGGTTGTGGAGGAAAATTGACGGCTAGTAGTAGCTTTCATTGGAATATTCGTGAGACAGTAGTAATAATTCGCCTAAAGGCTTAAGCGTTCTCATTTCTCCTTTAGCTTACACCTTCGCGCAGAGCTATGGAGGATTTAGATTTGAGTTCCTATCTTTCTCTACCAAACTCATTGATAGGTCACAACAGGGTTCACAAATCAGGATTGTAGTTGTCGCTATCTGTTTCGTTATCCTTATCTATCCAGTATTTCATTTTTGAATTGATTTGGAATCTAGAGATCAACAAACGTTACAATCTAATGATTTAACTGCCATCGGGCTTCCGTTAAAATCCCCTGAGCTATGTTTGATGATTTCTTTGAAACAATTGACCCGAATTGAGAGGACTGTTATCCTTTGGAACAAGCATTAAGGTGTCCGGGCTAAGTCTTGACAAAAGCAAAAAATAGTGCTAAAAACTATCCCTTAATTTACTGAATCTGTTAATAGTTTCAACCCCTAAACGTTTGATGGTAATCACTGCTGATGTTTACACCTTAACTCAATTGCAACAGGACATCACCCTTGTGCCGGATCGCTGGCGTCCAATGGTGTTTACCAATGGATGTTTTGATTTAATTCATGCAGGTCATGTCCGTTATTTACAAGCCGCAAAAGCATTGGGGCGATCGCTAGTGGTGGGTTTAAATAGTGATCAATCCGTTCAAACGATCAAACCCCAAAAACCCGGTCTTCCCCCGCGTCCCATCGTCCCCGAACTACAACGAGCCGAAGTGTTAGCCGCCCTCAAAGCGGTCGATGGTGTGGTCATTTTTCAGGAAACCACCGCCGAGGCGTTAATTGCCGCCCTCCAACCGGATATTTATGTCAAAGGCGGAGACTATACCCTAGAAACCTTACCTGAAGCCTCTGTTGTGCAACGTTATGGGGGTCAGGTCGCCTTCATTGATATTGAAATTCCCTCCTCTACAACGGCCCTCATTCAACGCATTCTCAACGGTTCTGAGAAACTTGAATCTTGATCTTCGTCTCTAGATCACGTCCAGGGGTATCCTTGCCTGTACAATAGTTGGAGTTGAGAACTGTGTCCTCACCCAAAATTTGAAACGCCACTTATGACTGACTTGACCACTTCTCCCCAACTGAACAATTCTATCAATACGATTGAGTTGCGCTCTCAGCTTAATACGGGTTCGGAAAAAGCACAATTACAACTTCTACAAACCTTAACCGACGTTGGCGAATCAGTTTGGGATGTTTTAATGGAATTTTTATTAGAACGTCAGTCTAACGTCCCAGGGTTAGTAGAAGGAAAAGTTTATCAGCTTCTCTATACAGCGAATTCTGCTCAAGTGACAGAATTTTTGCAAACCCATTTTCCCACCGGAATTGTTCCCCTTAAATCCGATGCCGGAATTGATTATACTTCCTTACAAAAATTACTCGCTCAACAAAATTTTCAGGAAGCGGATCAGTTAACCTTACAAAAACTTTGTGAATTAGCAGGAACTACGGCAATCCAACGAAAATGGGTTTATTTTTCAGAAGTTGATCGATTTCCCATCATTGATTTACAAACCATTGATAAGCTCTGGCTGATTCATTCAGAAGGAAAATTTGGTTATTCGATTCAACGGGAACTTTGGCTTGGTGTTAATAAAAATTGGGATAAACTTTGGCCTAAAATTGGCTGGAAATCAGGACGAAATTGGACAAGATACCCCCAAGAATTCACTTGGGATTTAACCGCCCCCAAAGGTCATCTTCCTTTATCCAATCAGTTAAGAGGTGTGCGAGTTATTGAAGCACTTCTGTCTCATCCCGCCTGGGAGAAGTAAAAGCGGAGGGAGCGGAGGGAGCAGAGGAAGCAGAGGGAGCAGAGGGAGCGGAGGAAGCAGAGGGAGCGGAGGAAGCAGAGGGAGCAGGGGGAGCAGGGGGAGCAGGGGACGAAATTTCTATTCTCTGTTCCCTATTGCAAGAGTGCCTATTCCCTAATTCTTAATTCTTAATTCTTAATTCTTAATTCTTAATTCTTAATTCTTAATTCTATAATTTGCTGGTGCATTCTAAAATTAAGCGTTGATTTTCTATCGAATACGGTTGAATTTCTAAGGCTTGACGGAAGGCGTGAATGGCTTCTCGATAATTTCCCAATGCCGCATAACATAAACCCATGCCATGTAACGCTCCAAAATGAATCGGGTTAAGTTGAACCACCCGTTTGCAGTCCTGTAACGCCTTCTTAAATTGACGTGTTGTGTAATATAAAACAGCCCGTCGGTTCCAAGCTTCTGCAAAATCGGGTAAATCGTGAATTAATTGAGTTAAAACTGTTTCCGCTTCTGCAAATTCTCCGGCTTCCAACCAAACCTCAGCCCGACGAATTTGTTCTAACCCTGTAACGCCCTTTTGTTCAAACCAACGACGCCATAACTCATGGGTTGCTCTTTGTCGGACTTCCTCATCAGGACTTTTCAACTTTTCCAATAACGATTGAACATCCGCATCATCCATAACCATTCACTCTCAAGTAACGCCATTACTAATCGCCTACGATTAGTATTTTTACTGATCTACCAAAAAGTAGGTGATATTTTGTCATACACCACAGATAGTTATTAAAAATGAACGAAAAATAAGGGAATGCTGCGCGTCTCAATCATTATCCCAACGCTGAATGAAGCGGGTTGTTTACAGCGAACACTTCAGCATTTACAACGTCTTTCCCCTCCGGCTTGGGAAATTTTGGTTGTCGATGCAGTCAGTCAGGATGAAACCGTTACCATTGCTATCTCCGAAGGTGCTACCGTCCTTTCTGCTTCGAGTCAGGGACGTTCGATTCAAATGAACGAAGGCGCTACCGTCGCAACCGGAGAGGTGCTGTGTTTTCTCCATGCGGATACCCTGGTTCCCGATGATTTAGTCGCTGTTATTTCCCAAACTTTAGCTGATTCTTCTATTGTTGCTGGCGGGTTCATTGCGTTAATGGCAGGTTCTAACACCACACGCTGGGGCGTTTCCCTGCACAACTGGTTCAAAACCTATTATGCCCCTCTGTTATTTCGTCCGCATTTATTTTTCAAAGGGTTAAGAATTTTATTTGGTGATCAAGTGATATTCTGTCGCCGTCAAGCGTTTTGGGACTGTAACGGGTTTGATCCAGCTTTACCGATTATGGAAGATGCCGATTTATGTCGCAAGCTGGTGCAGAAAGGACGCATTCGCCAAGTTAACCGCATTGTTCAAACGAGCGATCGCCGTGTGGCCCGTTGGGGTTCTGCCAAAGCAACATTGATTTATCTTTATATTGGGTTACTCTGGGGAATAGGCGTTTCTGCGACTGAACTGAAAAAATTTTATGACGATATTCGATAACAATTAAGAAGAGGAGTCAGGAGGAAGAGAGGGACAAGGGGACAAAGGAAAATCTCTTTTCTCCTGCCTCCTTTCTACCTCCTGCCTCCTGCCTTCTTTCTGCCTCCTGCTATACAATACAGGTTGAATCATTATTCTCAACTTAAAAAACGGAACATAAGGTGTGTGGCATTGGATATGGTAACTGTTTGGATCGCAAATTTAGCCTGGGGAGCAGGGTCTATTGTTGGAGCAGAATTGGTACGAGATTTTTACCATGTCCTCGCTCATCTGTGGTCGCCGTTGTATCGCTTGCACGTTTGGCATCATAAAGTCTTTCGACCCAATTTAACCCCCGTTAGTGAAGAAATTTATCGACAAGCCCATTGGTATAATGACGTGCCCGAAGCGTCGGTAATGTTATCTTGTACGTTAGCGTTCTTCGGCATTGCCCATTTTTACTTTCCCGAACAACAATGGTTTGCGCTGTTGGGTTCTCTCTATACCTTTAGTTTTCTACTCTCTGCAATTGCTAGAGGACTGGGGATTCCCAATATGGACAAACTCACCGACTTAACCCATCTTCCCGGTGAATTTACCGCTCCTCCTTCCCCCTGGATGGTTAACCGGACTTACCATTGGCGCCATCATTTTGATAATCAAAACGCTTATTTTTGTGGAACCTTCACCTTTTTGGATAAACTGATGGGAACTGCACTGTCATTAAAAGGGAAAACCGTTGCTGTCACAGGCGCATCGGGAACATTAGGAAAATTATTGCTGCTGCATCTCTATAAAGCCGGCGCGAAAGTCATTGCCCTTACCTCCCAAGAACAAGCCCTAACTTTAGAAATTAATGGGGAAACTGTACCCATCCAAACCATCACTTGGCAAGTGGGACAGGAGCAGAAATTAGCCGAATTTTTCCAAAAAGTGGATATTTTAATTCTAAATCACGGGATTAACGTTCAGGGACTGAGAACGACAGATGCGATCGCTCAATCCTATGAAGTGAATACGTTTTCCTGTTGGCGGATGTTAGAACTATTTTTAGTTACCGTTCGTACTAACCCCGATATTGCTAAAAAAGAAGTTTGGGTAAATACCTCAGAAGCGGAAGTGGGGCCAGCTTTAAGTCCTTTATACGAACTCAGCAAACGCACATTAGGCGATTTGATTACCTTGCGTCGGTTAGATGCACCCTGCGTGATCCGGAAGTTAATTTTAGGGCCGTTTAAGAGCAATTTAAACCCAATTGGCGTAATGTCAGCGGATTGGGTCGCCCAACAAATTCTTAAACTTGCCCAAGGGGATGTCCGCGATATAATTGTAACTATCAATCCCCTCACGTTTATTGCCTTTCCCATTAAAGAGTTTTGGGTCTCTACTTATTTCAGGCTGTTCAGTCGCAATCCTGGGGATTTGACCGCATCTGTTATCAGCAAAAACTAGGGATTAGAGATGAGGAGTTAGGGGGAGTCAACGGATTCTAATAGGAGGTAGCAGAGGTTAGCGTGAGTTAGGCTAGAAGATCACCTTTTCCCCATTTCCAATTTCCTAATTCCTCACTGCTATGTCTTAATCATGGCTCAGTGCAACAATGCTCACTACTTCAAACTAAGACTCCCGTAAAACCTGGGTTTGTTTAATAGAACATTAAGCTTTTAGCCATTAGCTAAAACGAGAAACCCAATTTTTTACCCTTGGGAGTAAGTCCGTGCTGAATTCATGGCTAACTGTTCCTCTCTAATTCTTCCAGACTCCAATGAATAATGATCATACCGTTCATCTAAAACCAGAGGCTTTCCGTCCCCAATTTTTATATAAAAATCAATTCGTTTTCATGGCAATTCTTTTTATTAATTTGCCATTAGTTTTTTCCCTTCTCTATTTGATTTTTCATCCAAATTCCTTATTAAAAGCTGAATTAATTGCCGTTTTTTTACTGGGTACTATAGCAGGAACAATTCTGATCTCATTAGAACTCTATCAACTTGATCAATTAATTTTAATCGCTACAAAAGTTCTAAATCTCTATTTTAAACAAGGGGAGGTTTTACAGACCCCTCATCAATATAAAGGGACAATTAACAAACTATTTAAAGCAATTGATTATGGAATCCATAGTTGTGAAGATAGACTACTGGATCTGAAAATTGAAACCTCAACGCCTCACTCTGAAGAAAATTTTCAGTTTCTCTTCCACAAAGAAACAGCAGAAGATCGATTACGTCAATGTTTAAGTATCGCCACTCGTTATCGATTACCCCTTTGTATTGCACTGCTGAGAATAGAGGGGTTAGAATTGGATAAGATTGAAGAGTTAAGTTCCTATGAACCTCAAATCCTTAAATTAGTCCAACAATTAACTGAGATTTTGCGAGATAGTGACTGGGCAGCCCATTGGACAGATAATCAATTTATCTTAACAATTTTCTCAGAAGTAGGGGGAACAAAAATTGCCCTAGACCGGATTTTAAAACGCCTGAATCATCCTGAAACGTCAATATCTACAATGTCTAATTCCCCTCCAGCTTTTGCACCTATTACCGTAGGATTTACAAAAGTTCAAATAAACGAGCATTATCTAGCTTGTGTTGATCGAGCCAATCAAGCCTTACAAAAAGCACAAGCCAGCAATCAATCTTGTATATATCTTTGAAGAATTAAGAATTAAGAATCGCGTAGCGTCCTGAGCGGAGCGAAGGATCTGAATTAAGAATTAAGAAAATTAACGATCTCACAAAAACTGAAATTCTAAACCCTTGTTATTAAATGATATCTATTAAGTAGGTAGGCGTAAATAACGTCAACAAACCAAAAGCTAAAGCCTTTATCCTGAAGGACTTCCAGCATTTAGGATTTTAACTTTAATTATGCCCACCTACTTAGTAGTAAGGGCGACGCGCGCATCGCCCCTAAAAAAATTATTTCCATTTTTTAGAATTAATAATTTGGATTATTATTTTTTAACAATCCATTGAGGCTTGTTGTATATTATTTAATTCTTAATTCTTAATTCAGATCCTTCGCTCCGCTCAGGACGCTACGCGATTCTTAATTCTTAATTCTTAATTCTTAATTCTTCACTTCTGTCATTTCAATCACACGACCATCTAAATCTTTGACTAAAAAATTTAAAGGTCTTTCATGGCGAATTTTATATTTAAGACCTTGCATTTGCACCCGCATTAAAATTTGTTCTAAACAATCTCGATCAAAACAAACGTGACGTTCCCGTTCTTTAGACCCATAACTTGCACCCCCAATCACGTGCAGTTGGGTATTTTTCATGAGTTGGTACCATAACCCCTCTGAACCTGGCATTTTTTGGGTCGTGGCTGTGGTACCAACCGGGGCTGATAGGTAAAGAGGATCAATTCCTGTTGCCCCTAGAGTTTGTTCATAGTTGTAATAATAATGTAATGGTACTTCTGCCACAGGCATATTCAATAAGCCTTCATAAAACTGCCTTGCCACATTCAAATCAGAAACCATGATGGTATGGACTTTCGGAGCGCTTGTTAAAAACATCCACATCGCAACAGCATAAGCTCCCAGTAACATCACCATCACCCCCTGGGTGGAAAAAATACTATCAAACAGGGGAAACTCTGGGAAAAAAGCGCTTAATGGTAAGGAATGAAATGAAAAATTGATTAAATTAACGGCTATCAGCATGAATAGATTCTGAAGTAGAAAACAAGCTAAACTAATTATGAGTTACCGTCTCAACCCAAATTGCCAAGACGAGCAGCTAATCACAATGTTAACAAAAACTTCCCCCAACGCCTGTGGCCTCATCAGTTTTGAGTTGAAACACTAAAGCCTAACGATGACCAATCCAATTGATGTGTTTGTGTACGGGACTCTCAAACCTGGAGAATCTAACTATCAACGATATTGCGAAGGACGAGTCATCGCCATTCGTCCTGCTCTCGCTCATGGGCAACTGTTTAACCTTTCTCTCGGTTATCCAGGGATGGTTCAAGGAACGGGTATCGTGCAGGGGGTAATTTTATCCTTTTCAGATCCCAACATTTTTTTAGATTTAGATCAATTAGAAGATTACCAACCCCAGCGTCCTTCTGAACAAAATGAATATCAGCGACAACAAATTCCTGTCTATGATCTTAACCACCAACCCTTGGATCTAGTTTGGGTGTATCTGATGGACATGAAAAAAATCCAGTCCTACTCAGGAGTTTTAATTCCTGATGGATGCTGGACAG
>JBMDYE010000584.1:0-6897 GCA_048595135.1 Planktothrix sp.
AGCGACCTCTCTTCCTTCTAACCCTAATTGATGGACTTTATCGCTTTTACTCATATACCAACTCTGCAATTCATCCGGTTGATCTAAAGCTGCTAATAAATAGGTATGAATAGCAAATTTTTCTCGGTCATGGTGTTCAAATAAACCCCGTGTTAGCCACCCAACTGAATGATTGCGTAAACAATGCGAAATATACCCAATTTTTAGAGGTTTTTCAGCAGAGTTTAAGGTATTCTGGCGAGATTTCCATTGACGACAAGATTCTACAATCTGCGGGACTTGATTTTCTATATTAGATTGAAGAAGCTGCGAAACTTCTCGGCGAATCAATAAATTTTCTTGAATTTTATCTTGAAAATAGGGAAAGAAAAAAGTTGTGATAAAAAAACCGACTGCTAAATCATAAGATAAAGTTGGCTTTTCTGCAACTAAACGAGTGAGCATGGAGTGGTACTCTTCCATCACAGAACAGGCTTCTTTCCATCGTCCTCCTGCCCCCATTAAACCTCGAATCAATAAAAATTTTGCATAAACTTGATCAGGGAAATCATTCATCATAGAGTAACAATACTCCGCTGCTTCTATTCCTTTTGAATAGTCACGAATGTCTTGATAAAACATAGACATACATCGGAGTAATTCAGGATGGGTAGGATTTAATCTTAATCCTAATTCTACAAACTTAATAGCAAGATTAGTTTGATGTCGAGAGTAAGCTAATTTATAAATAAATGGAATTAAAAAATTTAGATAAGATTGAGTATCCGAAATATAAACTATACAAGCTTCAGCAAATTCATAGGATAAAGGATTTTCAGGTGCTTGCCCACAAATTTGTTCTAAAACTTGGAGTAAAAGTTCACGATTTATTTCTGTTGCTTGAATTTGATTTGATTTCAGTAAATCTAATATTCCTAATTCAATCAATTCTTCACTTATATCGGTTTGACGTAAAGCAGATACTTGAACTAAGTGTAATAAATTATTAATATCAGTGGGGTGAATTTCACGAATATGCTGGCGAATGAGCCATGCTTTTGTATAATCTGTTAATATTAGCTGTTGGCGTTCAGCTTCAGTGTCTAAAACTTGAATTAATTCTTTTGTCCATTGTTCAACTTCTTCAGGATCTCCCTCTGCCATTGCTACTAACCAAGTCGTTTGAGCTTCAACTTCTTGTCCTTTTAACAGAAATGATAAACCTAAATACCAATAATAAAGCTTAACTTCTGGTTCATTAGCAATTGCCTCTTCATAAAGGTGAATAGCAGAACTACAATCACCTTTTTTTAGAGATTCAAACGCTGTTTCTTGCACATTTATTGAGTTCATATTCACAATTAACTACGGGGTTTAAAATAACTTTTCATCCTACTCATTTCTGAGGCTTATCAAAGCAGAATAGCTTAACCTCTACTGTTTAAATAGTTTAACCACATCTGTTCATAAGCCTTTTCCATTTCACGAGTAAATTGTTTCCCATTCCACAAGGGTGCTGTTTTCCGATTTTGTCTTAATTTCCACGCAATTTGACTGCGTAAATTTTCATCGGTTCCGAGCTTAATTCCCCAGTCTACATATTCTTCATCTGTCCAAGCAATCCCTTCTGTAATTCCCGCATTCAGCATCATTGTATAACTATTTCGGGCTGAGAATTGTTGTCCAACTCTTGTTACCATTGGAATTCCCATCCATAAGGTTTCCATGGTCGTTGTTGCGCCATTATAAGGATAGGTATCAAGGACAACATCCGCAATGGCTAAATTCGCCCGATGAATGGCTTCTGTTGGGGATAAGGGTAATAATTTTAAGCGATCGCAATCTACCCCAACCGATTCTGCAATTTCAGCATAAAATGTTTTGAGGGAGGTTTGATCGGCGACGCCTTTAATAATAAAATAACTATTCGGTACAGCTTTAAGAATTTTCAATTGTAATTGTGCGGTGTGGGGATTATATTTATACCCTCGTTGAGCGGTAAAATAAATAATCGCATCACTGGGAATATCCAACTGATCTCGGCGAACATTGGGAAGACCCACTTCAAAGCCATCAACGGCTAGATAAGTGTGAGGAAGACGCCAAATTTTTTCACTGTAGTAATCTTGAGCATCTTCAGGTAACACATAAGGATCAGCAATATAATAATCAATGGTGGGAATTTCCGACGCATCCCAGCCTAACCAAGTCGCTTGAACAGGTGCCGGTTTCAGTGCCATAACCTCAGATGTTGTTGTTAAAGTCAAACTATCGAGATCAATTAAAATATCAATTTCATCTTCATCAATTTTTTCCGCCGCTTCCAGACCACTGAAGTCTAATTTACGAACGTTTTCAATATTATTAACATACCAATCTTGTACTTGATTGTAATTATAATGATCGTAACAAATAAAATAACCATAAATTTCAAACTTCTCTTTGTTATGATATTGAAATAACCACCGCGCCAGCCAACCCACAGAATGGGTGCGAAAACAATGAGAAATATATCCGATTTTTAAGCGACGCTCAACAGAAGCCTGACTTAAACGAGTAGTTTGTCTGTGGCGATATCGTTCTACTTGTTCTTTAGCATAGTTTTCTATGTTTAATTGAACTAGGTTAGAAACTTGACTTCTTAGCCTTGTATTTTCTTGAGGATTATCTTCAAAATACGGGAAAAAAAATAGAGTATTAAATAATCTAATTGTCGGAACCTCTGATAAATCAGTCGGTTGTTCTTCGAGCAATAATTGTAATAAAACTTTGTGCTGTTCAGTCGCTTTAGAAAACTCTTTCCAGTAGCCACCAGCACTCATCAATCCACGGATAATGAGGTGGAGCGCAAAAACTTTTTCCGCTAAATTTTGGGCTACGGAAAAATAAAGTTTAGCAGCTTCTAATCCCTTGTCGAACTGGTTACTATCTTGGTATGCCGAAGCACTAAAACAAAGTAACTCAGGCTGTTCAGGAGCTAAATGTAAACCGAAGTCAGCATATTTTGCAGCAAGACCTGGTTGTTTGGCTGAATGAGCCACTTTATAAATGAAGGGAATTAAAAGCTGATTAATAAAACGATAGGTGTCTTGAATATAAGCTAAACTTGCTTCTGTTAAATCCAGTGATGATGTTAGTAAAGGAGCGCAATCTAAGACACTTTTAATCACTTGCAGTAATAAGTCTGAATCTACCGTTGCGGATTCTTCTTTCAGCAACTCAATCAAACCTAATTCAATGGGTTCTTCACCTGTATAGGTTTGCAAGCACATCGATAATCCCGTCAAATGCAGGAGATTATTAATATCGGTCGGGTTAAGTTCTCGGATATGTTGTCGAATTGCCCAGGCGACAGCGTAGTCTTCTAATTCTAACCGTTGTCGCTCGGCTTCGGTTTCCAAAATGTGAATCAGTTCTTGAGTCCACTCCTCTATTTGTTCTGCTTCCCCATCTGCCATTGCAAATAACCAAGTGGTTTGGGCTTCTGCTTCTTGTCCCTGCAATAGCAACACCAATCCTAAGTACCAATAGTGGGATTTAATTTCCGGTTGAACTTCAATGGCTTGTTCATAAAGTTTTGCAGCCTCAGCATAGTTATTGTTTAATAACAATTGTTCAGCCTTTTGTTGCCAATCCGATGTTAGAGAGAGTAAATCTTTAGCAACCATATCATTTTATTCACTATATTAAAAAAATACATATAACAAAGCAGGCAGAAACAACAACTCCACCTGCTTATCATTTTTAACAAGGAAATACTTTCCAACTGAAAGGGACTATTTCGTTACTTCAGTCATATTAGCACCACAACCTAGCTTACTTCCATCATTTGTCGCAGCCGCTGGTGTTCCAGGGACAGTTGTTTCACAAAGTATACTCTGAGTTGTCTTTGCATCACTGCCAGCGACAGCCACTAACCCAACACCACCAGCATATCCTTTCAAAGCTTCAGTGTTGAGAGGTGTAGCAAGGCTGTTGGCTTGACTTCCTGAAGGAGTTGGGATGCTATAAGTATAGTTACTGGTTTGTGTTTTCAGGCCAATTCCTAATTCTGCGACGTCACTGCCAAACTTGGTATTTTCAGCATAGAAAGCTTGCTGACCTTTGTTAATGGAAGAAACATATTGTTTCCCTTCAGACTGTTTAGCTTTGTTGGCTTGGCTGAGGAAGGACGGCAGAGCAATAGCAGCCAAAATACCGATAATGATAATAACGACTAACAATTCAATTAAGGTGAAACCTTCTTCTTTCTTTTTAGTAGAAACGTATTGGAGGAATTTCGCTTTAAATTCGGTCTTCATAATTTTTCTCCTGGGAAGGATGTTTAGATTTTTTTCTGGTAGTTCTAACTTACCCAGCGATTAAAACTTTCATATCACCCCCAGAAAAAATTTTTTTTGATCTTAGGTCGAGCACTCTAAAAGCACATATAGAAAGGGTTCTAGGTCACTGAGTAGTTCTTTCACCTGCTCAACAGCAGTCTGAGGACTGATGGGTTCGAGGGTAACAGGGTCTACAGGTTGGATCTGTTTCCATCGCTCCACTAAAGATCTCATCGATTGTTTTCCCTCCCACAACGGCAGCAAACAGCCCGCCCGACGGCTTTCAACGTAGATGGGGACAAGTGCAGGTAACTTCACATACTGACTAATTTCATAAGGTCGATGAGTGCGAATACATTCGATTAGGTCTTGCTTGGCTTGGTCAGATTTTAACTGCGGATGCAAATCAACCTTGGCGGTTTCCCAGTTTGTCTGCGTCCAGTCGGAAATGTCCACAGCCGTTGTCTCTATGGAATGACCACACCAAAAATCTAGTAACCGATGGATTGGGTGTAACAGTTCATAGAAATGTAAGCGTTCTTCGATGGACAATTCGGGCAAGCTCAGGGCTAAAAAGGCAGGTAAATTTTCTGAATCTTCAAATAAATCTAAGGGTTCCCACTGTCGCCAACGAACCATACTAATCAACTCTAAATCAACCGTTCTCAACGCTGAAAATAAATCAGGAATCGTATAACCTTTGTCTCCCTGAAATAAATAGTTCATTAAAACCCATTCTTTTTCATTTATTTTTTCAGGATTATAGGTTTGGGACTTTAATAAAACTTGATTTTTTAAAGCTTTCATGAGTTCCCCTGTGAAATTAATTTCTAACTCTGTTGGGTTTTCATCCATTAATCCCATCATGTTGAATAAGGATTGCGCCCGAAAGTAATTCACTCGCTGAAATGCACTATGAAGATTTGTTCTAATCATTCCCTCTGGCTTCAAGACTGACTTCATCGCCTTGAGAGGGACTGTAATATCAGGGAATAAATAGAGAGATTCATCATTATTAATATAATCAAACTCATAACCGAGTTGAGGTAATTTTTCGATCGGTAACACATGAAATTCAGTATTGTCAAAGCCATGATACTCTAACCGTTGACGAGCCATTTCTACCGATTGTTCAGAAATATCAATCCCGACAATCTTAGCCCCTGGATTGGCTTCGGCTAACACTAACGACTTATAACCAGTTCCACATCCAGCATCTAAAATGACTTTGCCTTCTGTGTTAATAATTTTTTTATGTTTAAGATAATAAGGTGTGACTAAGTTATGGATAAACAGCAATTCATAATCAGTTTTAGGTGATTTCTCTAACGGAATCCTTGGGTAAGGTGCGGAATCAAACTGTTGACGAATTTTTTCTAATAATTCAGGATCTTGATTTTTCATGATAGTTTTTTCTATTATAAGTAACAGTCGAGATAGGTGAGTTTCTGCTTTTTTTATTTTTTTAAAGCGATCGCTCTAACAAAGTATACAAAAACGGTTCCAGATCACTGAGTAATTCTTTCACTTGCTCAAAAGCCATCTGATCACTCATCAATTCTAAGGTAACAGGGTCTACAGGTTGAATTTGTTTCCATCGCTCCACTAAAGATATCATCGATTGTTTTCCCTCCCACAACGGTAACAGACAGCCCGCCCGATAACTCTCAAAGTTCAGAGGTACAAGAGTCGGTAACTTAACATACTGACTAATTTCATAAGGTCGATGGGTGCGAATACATTCGATTAAGTCTTGTTTGGCTGGGTCAGTTTTTAACTGCGGATGCAAATCAACCGTTGCGGTTTCCCAGTCAGTTTGTGTCCAGTCGGAAATGTCCACAGCCGTTGTCTCAAGCGGATGACCACACCAAAAATCTAATAACCGATGAATAGGATGTAACAATTCAAAGAAATGTAAGCGATCTTCGATGGACAATTCGGGCAAACTAAGTGCTAAAAAGGCAGGTAAATTTTCTGAATCTTCAAATAAATCTAAAGGTTCCCACTGTCGCCAATTAACCATGTTAATCATCTCTAATCCTGCCATTTTTAACATTTCAAAAACTTCAGGAATTGTAAACCCTTTATCTCCTTGTAAAAAGTAATTCATCAAAACCCATTCATCATTATATTCTAACCCTTTTTCCCAAGCTTGCGATTTAAGTAATACTTGATTTTTTAAAGATTGAATTGTCTCCCTGGCTATCGTTATTTCCATTTCCCCAGGGGTTCCTTCCATTAACCCCATGAGTTTAAAAAGAGACTGCGCTTTTAATAAATTAAAACGTCTGTATAAACTGTGGAGATTCGTTCTAATCATCCCTTCCGGTTTTAAAACAGACTTCATCGCCGTTAATGCTCTGACAATATCAGGCAATAAATAAAGCACTTCATCCGCATTAATATAATCAAAATCATAACCGAGTTGAGGCAGTTCTTCTATCGGTAACACATAAAACTCTACATTGTCAAAGCCATGATACGCTAACCGTTGACGAGCGAGTTCTACCGATTGTTCAGAAATATCAATCCCAACAATTTTAGCTCCTGGATTCGCTTCAGCTAACACTAAAGATTTATATCCAGTTCCACACCC
>JBMDYE010000585.1:0-1588 GCA_048595135.1 Planktothrix sp.
CGTTTGATGGTGGCGGTATTCGCGGACTTTTAACCGCCGCAATGTTAGAAGAAGTTGAAGATAAGCTGAAAGCAATCAATCCTGATAAAGAATTGAGAGAGTATTTTGATATTATTGCTGGAACATCTTCAGGAAGTATTATTGCATTGGCTGTTGCTCAGGGAAAACCTGCACGAGAAATTAGAAATTTTTTCAAATGGGACGGCGAGAGAATTTTCCCTGATGTTAAATCACTTTTAATCCATCTGATTAAAAGGTTTGCAGAACAAGATTTTGATTTTAATCTATTTAGTTTTTGCAATTTTTTTGACAAAGAAAAGAAAGAAATTGATAAAATCATGACCCAGCCTTTTTATGATGATAAAGGGTTGGAGGAGGTACTCAAAGAAAAGTTTTCTGATCAGTTGTTTAGCGAACTAAAACCTTTAGTTATTGTTCCTAGTTATGATGTTTATAACCGTCAAGCAATAATGTTTAAAAATCGAGATGACCGCTATAAAAATTTAGCGATTTGGCAAGTCTGCAAAGCTTCTTGTTCTGCTCCCACTGTTTTTCCGGCTCATGTTATTAACAATGATCAGTTTTTTTATGCTCTCAAAAAAGATGCAAAAGAGGCTAAAAATTTAGATAAAAGTTTCAATCTTGACATTCCCAACGAAGGTCTTCCCTTTATTGATGGTGGTTTAGTGGCTAATAATCCTGTACTTTGTGCGATTGCTGAATGTCAGAAAAACTTTAAGACACTTCCCGATTTAGTTGTATCTTTTGGGTCAGGTACAGGATTCAAACGAATTAGTGTTCAACAAGCGCAAGGTTGGGGGGCTTTTAATTGGGCTAATTTAACTAGAAGTATACCTTTGATGGATGTATTTACAGACGGCTCCAGTGATGCAACGGATTACATTACCAAACAACTCCTGAAACAAGAAACTGACTATGTAAGATTTCAGCCTCTTTTCAAGAACGATGTAATTACATTTAGTGCAGATGAAAAAAATATGATGGCTTTAGAAGAATCTGTTGATGATTATATTACAACCAAAGAGTATCGAGATAAAGTGCAAAAAGTCGTTGAAGAACTGACGTAAAAAATCGGGCTTTTAATAATCATAATCTAGCCCAACCGTGTCATCTCAGCTATCAACATAATTCCCTTTTAATGATCCGACTTCTGAGCCAGAGTTGTCAACTAGAGTAGGGAATAAATTAAAAGGGTTTTATTCGTTGATAGTTAGGGTCAATTCAGCCAGAGGATAACCCATCATGAAAAAATTAACGTCATCATTATTCATCGGACTCGCATTAACTCTAGGAATCTCTAACGGTTCCTTATTAGCTCAACCCTCAGCACAATATAAAACTTTCGCCGAGTGGTGTGAGAATCAAAACCAATTAGGAGAGGAAACAAAGCATACGATTGAAGTGTTGTTAACAGTAACAGAAACAACCGATTGTAATCAAGCTAATCAAATCTTATCCCAAAAAACTACACTTAACCTACGTGGTTATGAAATTAGAAATATTAGCCCCTTATCAAGTTTAACTCAATTGACAGAGCTTAATCTCATCGGCAATCCAATTAGAGATA
>JBMDYE010000586.1:0-3961 GCA_048595135.1 Planktothrix sp.
TTCTTAATTCTTAATTCTTAATTCTTAATTCTTAATTCTTAATTCTTAATTCTTAATTCTTAATTCTTAATTCTTAATTCTTAATTCTTAATTCTTAATTCTTCAACTACGGCATGGGATGGAAGAGTAAGTCGGGGAAAAAGCGGTTAATTTCAATGAGTAAACCGCCTGTAAAAACTAACCAACCTGCCAGTAAAACAGGGGCAGTAGAAAGATATTTGAGAAAATACTGCATGGGATTTATTCTCCTTTTTTTTGAACAGTGAAAACAATTGATGATTCGTTTAAAAAATCCCAAACTTACACGGAAAATTTTGATTTTTAAAACGGCTCAATCTGGGAAAATAGGGTTAAACAATAACCGGATTTTTCCCCTGAGTTTCCGTGAAAATTTTGGAATTAACGAGGAGAAACTGTCACTTCTTCGTCTTTGGCGAACATTTCACCAGTGCTAATTTCTTTCAATGCTGCTAAGGGCCAAATAAAGCCACCTAACATGAATTTCAAAGCATTGGGAACATCGATGATGATTTCTTTTTCGGTGGGATTATCACTCTTCTTGGCAAATTGAAGATAGGCGCGACCTACCCAACCAATCCATCCAGCAATATACAGGAATAAAATGCCAGGAATTACGAAATCTCCAGCGTGGGCGAGGCTTCCATCTACGATTAAGTGGGGTAAGCCATCTTCTTTGCCACAGAGTTCTTGAGAATAGCGCTCAAAGCGAGCTTTCACCAAAGCAGGGTCAGCGGCAGAGGATAAGGCATTTTTAGCCCGTTGTTGAAATGCAGAAGATTCCGAACAGGGAATCAGGTTATAAGCGGAAGCTGCGGGAACAATGCTCATCCACAAGCCCAGGGCTAGAATGACAGCCAACAATCGACGCATAGAATTGTTTTTCCTTGTGTTACAAAACAATAAGTTTTATCCGTTGAGAAAAGAACTTCAGAGGGATATCCTCCTTAAACTTTGGAGAACAAAGCGTTATTTGTCTCAACGGGAGACAAATACCCACACAGAAGGGCAATCCAGAAGGGTACAGTTTTGTACTGTCCCTAGAATAATCTGTAATGATTGAATCACGTTGAGATCATCAATCATTTCATAAAATTTATCAGCCTATGGCAACAGTTTTAGCAATTGAAACAAGTTGTGACGAAACCGGGGTCGCAATTGTAAAGAATCGTAAAGTTTTGAGTAATGTTGTCGCCTCTCAAATTGCCATTCATCATCAATATGGCGGGGTTGTTCCTGAAGTGGCGTCCCGTCAACATTTAGAAATGGTAAATGAGGCCATTACTCAAGCGTTAAACGATGCCAATTTAACCTGGTCAGATATTGATGGAGTCGCTTCGACCTGCGCCCCTGGACTGGTGGGGGCGTTACTGGTGGGACTCACCGCCGCGAAAACCTTAGCAATGGTACAAAATAAACCGTTGATCGGCATTCATCATCTTGAGGGTCATATTTATGCCTCCTATTTAAGTGAACCTGACCTAGAACCCCCGTTTTTATGTTTATTGGTATCGGGGGGACATACGAGTTTAATTCACGTTAAAGCGTGTGGGGTCTATCAAACATTAGGACAAACCCGTGATGATGCCGCCGGGGAAGCCTTTGATAAAGTGGCGCGACTGATGAATTTAGGCTATCCTGGGGGGCCAATTATTGATAAACTCAGCAACCAAGGCAATGCTTCCGCCTTTCCATTACCGGAAGGAAAAATTTCTCTGCCAACGGGGGGATATCATCCCTATGATTCGAGTTTTAGTGGGTTAAAAACGGCGGTGTTACGGTTAGTTCAAACCTTACAACAGGACAACACAGAATTACCCGTTGCGGATATTGCGGCAAGTTTCCAAGAGACCGTTGCTAAAAGTTTAACAAAACGAGCGATCGCTTGTGCCTTGGATTATGGACTCAAGACCATTGCCGTTGGGGGCGGTGTCGCAGCCAATAGCAGTTTAAGACGGAATCTTCAAGAAGCAGCTAAACCTCACAATTTACGGGTATTATTCCCCCCGTTAAAATTCTGTACCGATAATGCGGCGATGATTGCTTGTGCGGCGGCTGACCATCTCAATCAAAATCATATTTCACCCTTAACGTTAGGGGCGCAGTCCCGAATGCCCTTAGAAGAAGTCATGTCACTTTATCAAAACCCGTAGGGGCAGGGTTGTCCTGCCCCTGATTGACATTTTCCACCAAGACATTGATATGCACCTTCTCTATCAATGCTCTGGGGGGGCGGGGTTGTCCCGCCCCTACGAAAGAATTGATGGATGATTGAGGAGACCGCTAGGGCTGACATTGGCAACAAATCCTAGAAACTGGTTAGAATTAATCACCTTAATTAACGTTCCCGATGCCCCACTAATCACTTGAGGGGTAAGGCTAAGATTAGCTAAACTCAAGCCATCTGTTAAATGAAGTTGATCTTCCCCAACGATAAAATCCGTAATAATATCTACAGCATTGATATTATTGGTGGCTGCACTAACCGAAAGAATAAAGATATCCTGCTCGGAACCACCCGTTAATATATCTTGGCCTTTGTCACCCCTTAAAACATCATTGCCCTCGTCTCCGTTGAGGGTGTCATTTCCCTGACCGCCATATAAACTATCATGACCTCCTTGACCCGTGAGAACATCATTACCTTGGAACCCTTGCAGGGTATCATTTCCATCCATTCCCGTGAGGAAATCATTCCCTGACCCACCGGAGATCAGGAGGTTAGCCGACAATGGGCCAGAAGTCAGGGTTACGGTCTGGGGTTCAAAGAAGGCATCGCCGGAAATCGGGTTTGGAATAATCGGTCGGGCAAATAGTCCTTGGGTGGACAAGTCCCGACTGGGGGGGTTAATTCCTCCAATGTTAATGGTGGCGCTGCCACCGTCATTAACAAAAAACGTTGACATTTTTTGTGCCAAAACAATCTTGAGGACATTATTAAAACTCTACTACACTAAATTTTTTAATCGTTTGGGTTAATGGGAATTGGGATTGATGGGTGAAACAATTGTTAAAACTATGAAGATTCGGGACGCCGCTGAGGCTGACTTGTCGGTCATCGTTGAGATTTACAACGCTGCCATTCCAGGGCGCATGGCGACAGCCGACTTAAAACCGATATCCGTTGAAAGCCGGATTCTGTGGTATCAGGAACACCAACCACAAACCCGTCCGGTGTGGGTGATGGAATTAGACAACCAAATTGTCGGATGGATTAGTTTTCAAGTGTTTCATGGTCGTGAGGCTTATCAACGTACCGCAGAACTGAGCATTTATATTCATCCCGACTACCAAGGTCAGGGAATTGGTAAAAAACTTTTAGCTGAAGCCATTCGTCGTGGCCCCAGTTTAGGAATCAAAGCATTAGTGGCGTTAATTTTTGCCCATAATCAACCAAGTTTAAAATTATTTCAATGTTTCGAGTTCCAACAATGGGGTTATTTACCCCGCGTTGCTGATTTAGACGGCTTAGAACGGGATTTAGTCATTATGGGAAAACATTTGAATCAGTAATCAGTAATCAGTAATCAGTAATCAGTAATCAGTAATCAGTAATCAGTGAAGAGTTGAAAGTTAATAGTTAAGAGTCGAGAGTGGTCAACCCTAGGAGCGTTCATTCTAGAACTACAGCATTTTGCGAGTTGGTGAAATCCAAAACTAATGCTTCAATTCCTACATTTTCTCGAAGAGGAATGTACAGCATTAAGTCGAAAACTGCAGAAGAGATTAGAACTTAAGAACTAAAAACTTCTTACTGATTACTGATTACTGATTACTGATTACTGATTACTGATTACTGATTACTGATTACTGATTTTGATTTAAAATCGTTTTAATATGTTCGGCGGTTAAATCCGTTTGTTCGAGCATGGCTAGATGACCACAGTTGGGAATGTCAATCACATTATTTTCGCCTTCGCGGAATAACCAATGGAAACTGGCG
>JBMDYE010000587.1:0-4300 GCA_048595135.1 Planktothrix sp.
AGACAAGGGGAAGGGGGGACAAGGGAAAGGGGAGACAAGGAGAAAACTCTTTTCTTCTACCTCCTGCCTCCTGCCCTCTGCCTCCTGCCTTCTGACTGATATTACAATGGTTAGAACTGCTAAATTGTTGTTTTATTGGGACGATTCATGTCAGTTCTGGCTGCTTTGGCTGCGATCGCAGTGCTTGCGATTTTAATTGTTGTTCATGAGTTAGGGCATTTTTTAGCTGCACGACTCCAAAATATTCATGTCAATCGGTTTTCCATTGGTTTTGGGCCTGTGTTGTGGAAATATCAGGGGCCAGAAACCGAATATGCGATTCGGGGTTTTCCGTTAGGAGGATATGTCGGGTTTCCTGATGAAGATCCGGAGAGTACCATTGCTAAAGATGACCCGAATTTATTAAGCAACCGCCCAATTTTAGATCGGGCGATTGTGATTAGTGCTGGGGTGATTGCCAATTTAATTTTTGCTTATTTTCTGTTTGTTGCTCAGATTGGGATTGTCGGTGTACCAGAATTTAACTATGCACCTGGGGTAAAAGTCGCCGAAGTGGCAACGGATGTTAGTTCAGCCGCTAGTCGCGCTGGAATTCAATCGAATGATGTGATTTTAGGGGTGGATGGAAACGATTTAGGCGCGTCTGAAAAGGCGATCAAAGGGTTAATCGAAGTGATTCAAACCCATCCGAATCAACCCTTAAAAATGGAAATTCAACGACAAGATCAAACTTTGTCTGTGAATGTCATTCCTGATGTGGGAACGGATGGAAAAGGTCGCATTGGTGTTCAACTGACTCCTAATGGAAGCGTTGTTCGTCATCGAGCCGATAATATTTTTGTGGCGTTTAGTGAAGCCGCAACCCAATTTCAACGGATTATTAATTTGACCTTAACAGGGTTTGGTCAATTAATTAGTAACTTTGGTGAAACCGCTGAACAGTTAGCTGGCCCTGTTGGAATTGTTGCCATCGGTGCGGATATTGCTCGGACTGATCCAGCCAATTTAATTCAATATGCCGCTTTAATTAGCATTAATTTAGCCTTCATCAATATTCTGCCTCTCCCGGCTTTAGATGGGGGACAATTAGCCTTTTTATTGATTGAAGCCATCCGCCGTAAACCTCTACCCAATGGAGTGCAGGAAAGTGTGATGCAAACGGGTTTAATGCTGTTATTGGGATTAGGAATTTTCCTCATTATTCGAGATACAGCGAACTTAAGTTGGGTGCGATCGCTCTTTCAACAATAAATCCGTTAACTCTCCTGTAAACAAACCCGATTTTTGCTTAAATCGGGTTTGTATCAGATTAATTTTTAACCCAAAGTATGATATCAACTCGAAAAAAGCGCACCACCAAACAACGCGCCCTAGAAATTCTTTTGCGTCTTAAAAATCTTTATCCCGATGCTACTTGTACTCTCAATTATGAAACGCCAGTACAGTTATTAATAGCAACGATTTTATCGGCTCAATGTACCGATGAAAGAGTTAATAAAGTTACACCCGCTTTATTTGCTCGGTTTCCTGATGCTGAAGCGTTTGCAAAAGCCGAGATAACAGAATTAGAAGAGTTAGTTCGTTCAACGGGATTTTATCGAAATAAAGCGAAAAATATTAAAGCCGCTTGTCAAATGATCGTGAGTAAATATAACGGTCAAGTTCCAAAATTAATGGAACACTTGTTAGAATTACCCGGAGTAGCCCGAAAAACGGCGAACGTCGTGTTAGCAAATGCCTTCGGAATTAACATGGGAGTGACAGTCGATACCCATGTCACCCGCTTAAGCCAACGGTTGGGATTAACGCAACACACCGATGCAGTTCGCATTGAACGAGATTTAATGCCTTTAATTCCCCAACCGGACTGGGAACACTGGTCAATTCGGTTAATTTATCATGGTCGGGCTGTCTGTACAGCGCGCAATCCTACGTGTTATAATTGTATATTGTCTGATTTGTGTCCGTCTGCTGCTATAGCAACAGCCAGATCACAGGTGAAAAGTCAGGGATAATCCCCTGGTCTTTTTTAAGTTTAAGCTAAAGCATAAACAAGCAATTTAGGAGGAAAAAAGCCTTTTATGGCTAAGAAGAGCATGATTGAGCGCGACAAAAAGCGCAAAGCATTAGTTGAAAAATATGCTGATAAACGAGCCGAACTGAAAGAACAGTTTGATCAAGCTGAATCTCAACTCGAAAAATTAGAAATTCACCGCAAAATCCAACAGCTTCCTCGCAACAGTTCTCGGACAAGAGTGCGGAATCGTTGCTGGTTAACCGGTCGTCCGAGAGGCTATTATCGCGATTTTGGCTTATCTCGTAACGTGATTCGAGAAATGGCTCACCAAGGTTTATTACCCGGTGTTGTTAAGTCTAGTTGGTAACACCCATTACGGCTTAACTGTAGGGGTGGGGTCTCCCCACCCTTCCCCTTATTTACCTTTGCTAATTCTATATTTAACGTCCACAACAACGATCAATTCCTAAACTATCTAACAATAAATCACTAATCGCGTTTGCTATTGCAAATTCTCCAAAAAAGCTTTTTGAAAAATCAAAAGATTGCATCTCCGTTACAATTGCAATTACTAAAGAGCCCACATCATTTTCACCTTCCATCCGTTGGCGAACGTAAATTTGAGCAGCGCGTTCAGCAATTGTTTGATTAACGACTTCAGGAATAAATTGTTCATCTAACCAGTGGTGTAACGCTTGTTTCAGCCATTCACCTTCCTGTTGAGGATTGTCGCTAGGGGGTAATGTGACCGGTTGAATGGGTTCACTCATGGTTTCACTAATCAGTAATCAGTAATCAGTAATCAGTAATCAGTAACACATTAACACATTAACACAGTGAGCATTAAAATTCTTATTAGAAGGCAGGAGGGAGGAGGCAGGAGGCAGAAGGAAGAAAAAATTGCCTAATTCTTAATTCTTAATTCTTAATTCTTAATTCTTCTTCTATTCCTGAACAACCGTAACAATCGGTTTTTCGCTGCTATTAATTTCTTCTAAAAGTTTAGTTTTAACCAGTTCAGCAAATAAACGGTTAACAGCAGACTCTACAGGATTGGCTTCTTTTTTATAACAAACTTGGTAAGTTTTGCTTTTATCATAAGTTTTCGTATCTTTTCGATAATTTTTTTGAGTTTTAGTTTCTACAAAAACCGAAGGGTTTGGGCGTTTATACCAATATAAGTGATAAGAATGGGTTGAGTCATTCCCTTTAAACTTGAGAATATCTTCCTCATGCCCTGGAATACTGAGATAATAGAGTTCGCCTTTTTGATAAACTTGCAAATATCCCCAACTTTTTTCAGTTTTGTTCAGGAGTTTGGTTAAGGTACTCTCTAACATTGGGGAGGGGTTAAGATTTAGCATAGATAAGAAATATAATTAATATCTTATTCAAAATCATAGCAAAGTTTGTAACCTATGGAATATGATGTCGCTGCCATTATTCAAGGATATGCTCAAGGCTACTTCTTGATGGCAAATGATGGGGAGAATAGTTTAGGATGGTACACCAGTCGTCAACGAGCCTTAATTCCTTTGGATGAACGGTTTCGTTATCCCCGCTCTCTCCAAAGAGTTCTGAATCAAAACCGTTTTACAGTCGCCGTTAATCGTGATTTTCATGCCGTTGTCGAAGGATGTGCAAACCGAGACACCACCTGGATTTCATCAGAATTAAAAGAGATTTATAAGAGTCTTTATCAAACGGGATGGGCTTATAGTTTTGAAACCTGGCAAGGAGATGAATTAGCCGGAGGAATTTTAGGAATTGTAATTGGGGGTATATTTATTGGGGAGTCAATGTTTTATCGAATTCCTGATGGTTCAAAAGTGGCAATGGTCAAGTTAGTAGAACGTTTAAGAGAACGAGAATTTATTGGTTTTGATGCTCAAATGGATAATCCCCATTTAGAACGATTTGGCTCTTATCTGGTTAGCCATAAAGAATATAAAACTCTACTTAATAAAGCGATTAAAAAACGTTGTTCACTCATTTAAGCATTGAGTTGGGTGGAAGCCCCCTCTTTCGGTCGCGTTAAAAATAAGAAATCCCTGATTTAACTTCAGTGTTAAGTCAGGGATTCAAAGGTTAAATGATAGAAATCAAAAATAAATCAGAGACGTTGAAGATTGCATAGAAAAAGGAATGTTGAGGTCAAGCCCTCGGTCTGTTAGTAAGTGTAGGCTACATCCATTGCTGGACTTCCACCGCACTTCTATCAACGGGTGTTCTGCCCGTGACCTTACCCCGTTAACCGGGTGAGAGTAATAATCTTGAGGTGGG
>JBMDYE010000588.1:0-2306 GCA_048595135.1 Planktothrix sp.
ATGAATAACGTAAAGAAAAGCCAAGGGTTGAGGAAGTGAACATGAAAGCCATGATTCTGGCGGCAGGTAAAGGTACTCGCGTTCGTCCGATTACTTACACCATCCCTAAACCCCTGATTCCCATCCTGCAAAAGCCAGTGATGGAATTTTTGGTGGAGTTGCTACGGATGCACGGATTTGACCAAATCATGGTCAATGTTAGCCACCTTGCCAATGAAATTGAAAACTATTTTCGGGATGGTCAACGGTTTGGGGTTCAGATCTCCTATTCGTTTGAAGGGCGAATTGAAGATGGGAACTTAATTGGACAAGCTTTGGGTTCTGCCGGAGGGATGAGACGGATTCAAGATTTTAATCCGTTTTTTGATGATACCTTTGTGGTGTTGTGCGGGGATGCCTTAATTGATTTAGATTTAACGGAAGCCGTTAAGTGGCACAAGGAAAAAGGATCAATCGCAACGATTGTGATGAAAACGGTTCCCCGTGACCAAGTATCTAGTTATGGGGTCGTCGTTACGGATGAAACCAATCGCGTTAAAGCCTTCCAAGAAAAGCCTTCTGTGGCAGAAGCCCTGAGTACCACTATCAACACGGGAATTTATATTTTTGAACCCGAAATTTTTAAATATATTCCGTCTGGTTGCGAATACGATATTGGCAGTCAATTGTTCCCCCATTTGGTTGAAATTGGCGCGCCCTTCTATGGGATTCCAATGGAATTTGAGTGGGTTGATATTGGGAAAGTTCCTGACTATTGGCAAGCGATTCGCAGTGTGTTGATGGGACAAGTTAAAAATGTCTCAATTCCCGGTCATGAAGTGTTTCCTGGGGTTTACACAGGGTTAAATACCGCGATTAATTGGGATAAAGTCAAGATTGAAGGCCCTGTCTATATTGGGGGAATGACCCGCATTGAAGATGGTGCTACGATTATTGGCCCGACCATGATCGGCCCGAACTGTTGGGTTTGTAGCGATGCCTATGTAGACAATAGCGTGATTTTTGAATATTCTCGCTTAGGCCCTGGGGTGCGTTTAGTGGATAAATTAGTGTTTGGACGTTACTGTGTCGATAAGCTCGGCGCTTCCATTGATGTTCAAGCGGCGGCATTAGATTGGTTAATTACCGATACCCGTCAAGTTTTTACGTCTGAGTCTGCTGAACGTCAAGCGATCGCAGATTTGTTAGGAAATCCACAATGATTCAAAGGATTCCCATCCAACAATGGGAATTCTTAATCTATCTTTATCATCAATTTTGTTATCCCTAAAATGTCCCTTCTCACCGTTGATCAATCTCAATGTTCTGTTGCTGAACCGGGTGCATCCTATGATAGCGATGGCACCTCTGATCAGGCTTCAAATTCAGAACGTTGGATCGAAGTGTTAGTGGATGTTCCCCAACAATTTAATGCAGATTCTTCCGAAGAACCCCAACTCTTTACTTATAAAATTCCTGAAAGTTTGACAGTACAGCCTGGAGATATTGTTAGTGTTCCTTTTGGTAATCAACAATTAGGTGCCATTGTCATTCGCTATTGTTCTCAAATTCCGCCTCATTTATCCTTAGATCGAATTAAAGAGATTGATGATATTATTTGCAACGGATTCTTTCCGCCTACTTATTGGCAATTGCTACAACAGGTTGCAATTTATTATCAAACCTCATTATTTAAAGTCATTCGCACCGCCTTACCTCCAGGATTATTAGGCAGAAGTCAACGGCGAATTCGTTTAACTTCAGTTCCCATTCCCCCCGATGCTCAACTCTTTCTAAATCCTTCAGCAGCAGCCCTATTAAAATTATTACAATCTTCTGCAACAGGCGATTATACTTGGCAATATTTACACCGACAAATTAGAAATGCTCAACGGGGATTAAAAGATTTATTACAACGAGGTTGGGTCGAAAGTTATTTAGAACCGCCCACCCCGCCTCGCCCTAAATTAAAACAAGCAGTTATATTAGTTAATGATATTATTCCGATTGATTTAACAGAGCGCCAACGAGAAGTCTTAGATTTAGCCATTAAAATTTTAAAAAGGCAAGGCGGAGAAATTTGGTTAAATGATTTAATCAAACAATGTAAAACCAGTTCATCCCTGGTAAAAGCATTAGTAGAAACAGGTTGCATTGTTATTGCTGAACAGGAAATATTACGCCAAGAACAAGGCATTTTTAAAACACCTGATCAACCTAAAACTTTAAATTCCTATCAAGCAGAAGCCTTACAAACAATTAATCAGTTATCCGGTTTTTCTCAAGCGTTATTACATGGCGTTACAGGTTCAGGAAAAACCGAAGTT
>JBMDYE010000589.1:0-2735 GCA_048595135.1 Planktothrix sp.
GGGTAAAGCAGCCGGAACGTGCAGGCACTCGCAACCATTGTTGCCAGCCGCTGCCACTAGCAAGACGTTATTCTCTCGGCACAAACGAACGGCATTTTTTAACCAGCCATCGGCTTCACCAAAATCAGTGAGTTGACCCCCACTGAGGTTGATGACGTGGGCTCCAGCCTGAACGGCTTGCTCAATTCCTCGAGCTAAATCTAGCTGGGAAGTGCGGCGACGGTCATCGGCAAAAATCGGTACGATAATGCCTTTGCATTGGGGTACGATCCCCTGAACCGGGCTACCGGGTTGCCCAAAGAGAATGCTGGCAACGTGGGTTCCGTGCATGGACATACTGCCATCAACCTTAGCAGCTTCTTGAACCAAGGTGGGCAGATAGGTAAGGTCTGCGCCTTGGAAGCAAGGGTGAGTTTGATCAACAGGCCCATCCAAAACAGCCACACAAATACTACTATCTCCTTGGGAGATGGTATGTAATGTTTCTAGCATTTAAAGGTGTTGTTCCCAATACTAATCAGCATAGAGTAGTTGTTTTACACCTATGGATAATTCAATTTTTAAGCGGCAGGTTTAGATTATTAAATTATCTAGATCTGCCTATAAAATACTAAATCCAGTTGTCATACCCCTTTTGATTTCTATATAGCATTCCTAAATGAGTCATGATACTCAATCAGCTTGAAACCCAAGCACAACAAGGAGCCAATCTTACAACCTATTTAGAATTGCTATAGTTTAGATTGTTGATGAAATAAGGGGGTTTTGTTAGTTCTGATTAAGGGGTTCTGACAATCAGACTTGGTATAACTTTTGATGTTCACATCTAAGCATATTGAATATTAATTTAGCAAGAGAATTCTGAATAGATTTAACAGTTCTTAAAATTATTGTTAATTTTTTTAGCTTAAACCCCAAATTCCGCAGATATGAGTTTAAAATCACCCAAATGTCTACATAACAATCCTTGGGTGATTTATTGATTTTATCTTCAATTAAATTGGCTCAAATATCTGCGGACTGTGGGTAATAGCACTTAATTGATGGGCGAAGCCCATCCTACTGCTAAACCATTTCTTCTAATTCTCGATTTTTGGTTTCTTTAATTAAAAACAAAACAAAGAATAGGGAAATAGCCGCCGCCAGGGTATACAGTCCATAAGCAAACCCTAATCCAATATCTTTCAGGGGTGGAAATGTGGTGGACACAGCAAAGTTAGCAACCCATTGAACCGCAGCCGCAACGGATAACGCAGCAGCCCGAATTCGATTATTAAACATTTCCCCCAACATCACCCAAACAATTGGCCCCCAAGAGAAACCAAAACAGAACACATACAAATTCGCCGCCAACAATGCAATTAACCCAGAACTTCCGGGGAGAGTGGGGTTGCCTGCTGGATTAAGGGGGGCGTTACCAAAGATCGTGGCTAATGTTCCTAACGTCAGGGTCATCCCAATTGATCCTAAGATCAATAAAGGTTTACGTCCAAATTTATCCACAAAAGCGATCGCCACTAACGTTGTTACAATATTAGTAACGCTGGTAATTACTGTAATCCATAGGGAATTTTTCTCAGAAAATCCCACCGCCTGCCACAACACACTACTGTAATAAAAAATAACGTTAATTCCAACAAGTTGTTGCAGAACAGAAAGCCCAATCCCAACCCAGACAATCGGTAAAAGACCATGCCTTCCCTTGAGATCAGAAAGTCGGGGTTTGCGTTCCCGAAACACCGTTTGGCGAATTTCCAAAACCTTCGCCCAAGTATTTCCTCCCACCACTTTTGCTAACACCGCTTCTGCTTCCGCTTCCCGACCTTGTGCTACTAAATAACGCGGAGATTCAGGAATTCGCAGCGCTCCAATTCCATAAAGAATAGCCGGGGGAATTTCTGTCCAAAACATCCAACGCCAAGCCGGAATCCCAAACCAAAAATAACCGGATGCTCCCCCCGCCGCCAACGCGATAAAGTAGTCAGATAATAAGGCAATAAAAATCCCGATCACAATCGCAAGTTGTTGGAGAGAACCCAGGCGTCCCCGCAGGTGAGCCGGAGAAACTTCAGCAATATAGGCAGGAGCAATTACACTCGCCGCACCGACCGCCACGCCTCCGACTAACCGCCAGAACATAAAATCCCAGATCGTTAGAGCTAACCCTGAACCGATGGCACTGATTAAAAATAAACCAGACGCAACGAGCATGGTTTTAACTCGTCCGTAGCGATCGGCGATCTGACCCGCAAAGAAAGCTCCTACTGCTGATCCTAATAGGGCGGAAGAAACCGCAAATCCCACCAGTACACTACTGGCTTGATATGCTCGTCCTAACGCTCCAACTGCACCATTAATAACCGCCGTGTCAAACCCAAATAAAAATCCGCCTATGGCTGCGACCCCTGCCAGCATTAAGACATAGGATGTCCTAGCCTGATGAATCACAGGTTCTTTATGAATCGTCATTTGTTAATATTCCTAGCAAATGCACTGGCTTGCTGAATCGAGGGTGGACAGTTTAGGCGGATGAAACAGTTCGGATATGGAGAATTTGGCTCTGTTGCGACTCTCCACATTCGATTCAGCATGACCAGGAAGACTTGAGTTATCGTTGGTTAGCAATTAGAAAGACTTCCTCATGCTCTGTATTCCGCAATTGACTTACCACCCCTTGATGAGCGAAAGCTATACATTTAAGCTAGTGGATTTTATGGTTTTCTACCTGATCCTTT
>JBMDYE010000590.1:0-4210 GCA_048595135.1 Planktothrix sp.
TACTATTTCTATAAACCTGGGTTCTATCCGAACTCAGGTTTATTTTAATTTCAAAGATTGTTAACTGGTTTGTTGCAATTCATCCAAACGCGCTAACACTTCTTGACTATGAATAGCAGGATTAACACCGAGAAACACTTCTCGTAAAATCCCATTTGGATCAATAATAAAGGTGTGGCGCATGGAAATAAAATTCATCCAAGACCCATAAGCTTTACTGACTTTTCCATCCACATCCGCCAGTAAAGGAAACTTTAACCCTTCAGAATCACAAAACTCAGCATGGGATTGAATATCATCGGCACTAATACCTAAAATTTCGGTATTTTTGGCTTTATATTTCGGTAAATCCTGTTGAAAACGACGGGCTTCTAAGGTACAACCCGAAGTAAAATCTTTCGGATAAAAATAAACAACAACCCACTGACCCCGATAATTAGATAAAGAAATTTTTCCCTCACCACTATTGGTGGGTAAGGTAAAGTTAGGGGCGGGTTGATTCAGTGGCGGAAGTTTCCCTCCCAACGCCCAAGCTGGTGAGATGATATTGAGACTGAAAACCGCCAAACAAAGAGATAACAGTAAATTGAGGAAGAAACGACGGGACATGATTGCTCTGAATAATCACAACGCTTTACATAAGTTTACACAATCTCCGCAGTGACAGGAACTTAAATCGAGGTTTTGCGATCTCAAAGTTGGCATGAATGAAGACCAATGATGTTCCCTTAACAAAATTATTGAGGGAAAAATGGAACTTTTTTGCTAATTTTTGAGATAATTTTCAAGGCGTAATCATTGATTTAACTATGGCAGATCTACCCGAATTAACCAGTGCGGCTACCGTTATAATGGTCGTTGACGGTGTACCCATTACCATTCAAGTTGATGGTGCAAATGCTCCGATTACCGCCGGAAATTTTGTAGATTTAGTGGAGCGGGATTTTTATGATGGCATCTCATTTCACCGTGTTGTTCGTCAACCTCAGCCTTTTGTTATTCAAGCAGGTGATCCCCAGAGCAAAGATCCAACTGTTCCAGCCTCCCAATTAGGCTCAGGAGGATTTGTCGATCCAGCAACGGGTCAAGTTAGAACCATTCCCCTAGAAATTAAACCTCAAGGGGCGGCAGAACCGATCTATAGCCAAACTTTTCAACAAGCAGGAATTACGGTTCCTCCGGTATTAGCAAATACCAGAGGTTCGATTGCAATGGCGCGCGCCAATGACCCAGATAGTGCTTCCTCACAATTTTATATTAATTTAGTGGATAATGCTCCTTTAAATGGGAATTATGCTGTTTTTGGAAGCGTTATTCAAGGGTTAGAAGTGGTCGATCAAATTCAGCAAGGCAATCGGATTATAGATGCAGAAGTTGTGGAGGGAATTATCCCCAGCCGAGTATCAGCGATTGTCAATAATGCGGATTTATTAAACGGTTATATTAACACGATTAATCGGGCGAGTTTGCCCTTAAGTTTTGCCTATCCTCGCAATTTAGATGCGGATAATACACTGCAATTAACCCCAGATATTACCCTTAATAATCCCAGAGGAGTCTTAGCTGGGGGCGGTAATGATCAAGTGTTGGGTTCCACTGGAAATGATGTGATCAATGGCAACCAAGGCAATGATGCGATCGCTGGAAATGCAGGAAGTGATTATCTTTTAGGAGGCAGAGGCGGAGATGTCATTGATGGGGGAGATGGCAATGATATTATTAATGGAAATCGGGGAAATGACACCTTATTTGGTAATTTAGGGGCTGATTTTATCCGAGGCGGACAAGGAGACGATAGTATTAATGGAAATGCAGGGAATGACTTTTTAATTGGGGATTTGGGAACGGATACCTTAACTGGAGAAGAAGGGGCTGATATTTTTATGCTCCGAGGAGATGAAGCAGCAACAATTTCTGATGTTAATTTAGCGGATAAAATCACGGATTTTAATCTGGCGCAAGGAGATAGAATTTATATCAGTGATATGATTAGCCTCAGCAATTTAACGTTTACGGCATCAGGAAATGATACTGTGATTCGAGGTATTAATTCGGGAATTTATGGGGTTGTTCAAAATGCACAACCGAACGTTGTTCAAGGGGCTGTTGTCATCGTACCTCCCAGCGATTTAGCGTTAACCATTGGATAATTTTTCTCGTTTCTCGTTGCTAGGTTCAACCTAGCAATGGGATGTTGCAGGCTCCGCCTGCGGTAATCTTGAGGCAGAGCCTCATTAACTACATTCCCAGGTCGAACCTGGGAACCAGGTGAATTAGTGTTTTTTAATCGGTTTTGGTGGGGGATGAATCGGGCGAATCGGCTGTTCTAAACAGGGGGTATTCGTAGGAATATGGGGGAGAGAATGATTGATAACGTCTGAAGAGAAATCCTCTTCATTGATAGCGGTTTGGCTAAATTCCGGTTCCAGGGGATCAGAAAATTCAAGATTAGTATTTTCTTCTATATTATTCGGGTTAAAATCAACTTCATTAAATCCAGCTTCATTCTGATCAGCAACGGGAGCTTGATTTCGAGATTCCCCAAAACCCGTTACATTACTCATCACAATTATTAATCCTAATAAAGCAAGGAATAATCCTCCTAATGCAGCCCAGTCTCCTGATTTGTCCGGTGGTTTGGGTTCCGGTTTGGGTTTGTCTACAGGGGGTTTTGCTGGAGTTGTAGGTTGGGGCGGTGTTGAAGCAGTTTGGGGTGGTTTTGTATCTGGTTGTGACATAGTACCTGAATCAAGAGAACCTTGTTGCCTTATATAATAGTTGCTGAGTCCCGATTAGGACATGATAAAAAGCGGGAATGCTTATTTTAAAAGTCTTTACTTCCTGCCTCCTGCTTTCTACTATAATTTAGCAAAAAAAATCTCCACCATTTGGTGGAGAAGATGAGCGACTCAAAAAAGAAATTTAGGCGTCGCTTTCAATGTGGATAAATAATAATCCCATCGCCACGAGGGGAAATAACCAGCAAGTTAGGGGGATTAAAATCCAAGGTAAAAAAGAAGCTGCGTATGATCCAGTCATGTCAAATTCTCCTAATGGATATTAGAACGTTGTCAAGATTTGGAAAAAAGATTAAATGGGAACTGTGAACCCAGCAACCCCTAATTATTGACCAACCCTCGGAAGATGGAATCAACCAAGGTAAAGTTTTCCAATAAGAAAAAGGCTACAAAAGCACCACCTGCGGCACCGACGAAGAAACCGCCAGCAAATTGACTCCATCCTTCAGCCGTTTTCAGAGGATTGTCGGTTTCAGCACCGTCTTTTTGATAAGCGACCAGTCCGTAAGCCGATAAACAAATGGTGGCAATCAGAATTAAACTGATGGCTGAGATTAATCCCCCTAAGTTAGCGGCGGTGGGATCATCACGTAACGGCCCCAGTTTGATCCAAGGGCCAACTAAAAAGTAACCGTGAGCCATCCCAATTTCTAAACCCCGCAGTAAGGGAGATAACCCTTTCCGATAAGCGGGTAAATTCCCGATAAATGCACGGGTAAATTCAGAATCGCTAATGGGAGTAGACAAATGACCTACGAAAGGATCACCGTTATAAGGTTTAATCAATTCCGCGTTTCTGGGATCTGCCATGCTTATTTTGTCTCCTTAATCTTAAAAAACTTTTAGGAGTGATTAAGCTCATATTTTACGCAGGGATCGGCGATCTCGATACAGTTATGAGGGCAAGCTTCAAAAAAGTTCACATCTTTTCCAACTTGGGCGTCCAGTTTCTGGTGTTGGGGAAAACAAGTTAAGATTTAACGCAGTTCATTGGGATATCAGATGATGATTCAATCCTTTAAGCGTCTAAGCTGTGTGATAGTTGGGGCGCTCGCTTCAACGATGTTAGCGGATGCTGCCAGCGCTCAACTTCGGTTCAACGATTACCCGACCAACTTTCAACCCTATGCAGAAGAGTTTACACGGGCGGCTACGCGAACCTCTGGCGATGTTTTTAAAGCTCAGTCGTTCACAAGTCCACTGTCTACATGGTTTGGGATTAGTTTCCCTTGGCCCGGAACCATTAATGCCTTTCCCGAAACGTTAATTACCAATGATGCTAAACTTCTCCATCAAGTTTACCGGGAAGGAATGCTCCGACAAGCCTCCCGTGATCCGATTATTCGGACTGCTGATTTACCCAATCCTTACGATAGTTCAATTCTGACCCAACCGGCTTACAGCGATCTCAA
>JBMDYE010000591.1:0-7501 GCA_048595135.1 Planktothrix sp.
TTAAGCTACTTCTTCAACTTGAAGACTTTGGCAAAGTAGGTGTTGGGATTCAATCATTTCTTGATTGACCTTAGAATAGATTTCAATTTCATCCTGGGGATCAGCTTGAAATAAATAATATTCTCCTGGAAAAATCACCCGTTCTAAATAACCTTGAGAAGAATTTTTTAAACGGATTACTTTTAATTGATCCGTATTATTTTTATAGCTGCACAAGATTGGGGTTTCAATGGGTTGAGAAGGTAGATTAATCGTTTGCATGATGATTTTTAAAGTGGTATTTTACAAGTCCTAAAATGGCACCCCTGTGAGTTTAACCAAGCAATTAATTAATTAGAGATGGTTAATTCATCATCTCCAACCCTGGGCTAGATTAAATTTGGATTACAGATTAAAAGGTGAACCGTTAATCAACGTGAACAGAATTTAAAAAAAGATGCTATGAATCAGGAAGACCTGACTAAATCTATTCTAATCTGGTTTCTCTATTTGTACCTATTTTTCTGTTAACAGTTCAATTGAAATAGTTTATCTTGTGTCGCTAATTAAATAAAAGAAACTGAACAATTAGTAGATCCCTGTTAATGAAAAATTATAAATCAAAGTTCAGTAATCTGTCCACAGGCACATTCATTTTTTTCTTCGAGTTGACAAAGCGTCGGGGGGCGACGGACATCAACTTGACTGTTACCCCCCTACAACTACTTTCTCGTTTTTTCTCGCTCCCGTGAACGGTTAGACGCTTGACCATCGGAGGAATTCAACCCATAATTCCCATGATGACCATTGCCATTCCCATTAGAATAAGCCGCATTTTCGGCATTCTCAATTGAACGTTCTTTGTCTCGTTTAGACTGATGACCCATTAACCGGGATTGAAGGCTAGTAGCGATTACATAAAACACCGGAATAATGTACAAACTTAAAAGGGTTGAGACAAACATTCCGCCTAAAACCGACATTCCAATCGCTACTCGACTCGCCGCCCCAGCCCCCGTTGCAAATGCCAGTGGCATCACCCCTAAAATCGTTGATAAAGCGGTCATCATAATCGGTCGAAATCGTAACCGACAGGCTTCAATTGCCGCTTGATGAATCGATAACCCTTGTTCTCGCAGTTGGTTGGCAAATTCCACAATTAAAATCGAGTTTTTAGTGGCTAATCCAATCAACATAATTAACCCAATCCGACTATAAGCATTTAAGTCTAGTTGGGCAATCCATAACGCCCCAAACGCGCCTAATAACGAAAGGGGAACCGCTAATAAAATAATAATCGGGTCAATGTAACTTTCAAATTGAGCCGCTAAGGTGAGGAAAATAAACACTAACGCCAAAATAAAGATAAAATTCGTAGCATTTCCCGCTTCTCTAAACTCTAAAGATTCCCCCGAATAACTGGTTCGCATTTCAGGAGGTAACACTTCTTTCGCTAAATTTTCTAACGCGGTTAACGCTTGTCCTAAACTCACCCCTGGTGCGGGACTTCCTTCTAATGTGGCAGAGCGAAATCGATTAAAGTGATTAATTTGGGGCGGTGTTGTGGCGGTAGAAATCGTGACTAAATTACTAAGAGGAACCATTTGTCCTTGTTGGGAACGCACATATAATTCGCCCAAATCTTCTGGATTCGCTCTAAACGGTTCTTCAGCCCGAACAACAACTTCATAACGTTGATTTCCTTGGTTAAAGTTCGTAATTTCTTGACCCCCGACTAAAATTTGTAAGGTGCGGGCAATGTCTTGAACCGAAACCCCTAAATTCGCGGCTTGAGAGCGATCAACAGTTACGGTTAATTCCGGTTTTGTTAATTTTAAATTGGTGTCAATATTGACTAATTGCGGTAATTCTCGCGCCCGAATTACAAAGTCTTGAGACACTTGGGCGAGTTGTTCTAAATCGTTTCCTTGTAAAACAAACTGCACGGGTTGACCTTGCCCTTGTCCGGGTAATCCCCCAGGATTTGTTGCAAAAATTAAGGCCTCGGTAATCTTTGAAAATCGACCAATTAATTGTTTAACAATCGATTGTTGAGATTGTTCTGGTTCGGTTCGTTCTGACCAAGGTTTTAAGCGAGTAAACGCAAATCCATTATTAGCTTGAGCCGCCCCCCTCGCTGATCCAGTAATCGAGAAAAAACTGCGGACTTCTGGGACTTGACTGAGGATTTTTTCAACTTGTTGAACAACGCGGTTGGTATAATTTAAACTCACGCCTTCCGGGGCATTAATGGGGATAAAAACTCGTCCCCGATCTTCGGTGGGTAAAAAGCCTTGGGGTAATTGGATAAATAACCAAACCGTTAACCCCAACGAGGCAATAAACCCTAACACCACAACGGGTTTAACTGCCATTAAAACGTTTAATGTCCAAGCATAAATGGCGGTCACTTTATTTAAAACCCATTCAAATATATCTAAGGGAATTGATAAAATTCTCATCAATAGATTAGGACGGGTTTCTAATTTTAATAATCGAGCAGATAACGGCGGTGCTAACGTTAACGCCACAACGGTTGAAAAGACGACCGATGCGGCTAAGGTTAAGGCAAATTCATTAAATAAACGTCCGCTAGTTCCTCCAGCAAACGCGACGGGAACAAACACGGCAATTAAAACAACTGTTGTGGCAATGACGGCAAATACCACTTCCCCAACGGCGGCAAAGGTAGCGGGAAATGCTTCTAATTTTTTTTCTTCCATGTAGCGGATGATATTTTCTAACACCACAATGGTGTCATCCACCACTAAACCTGTTGCTAAGGTTAAAGCAAATAACGTTAAGGTGTTAATCGAAAATCCCAAGAAAAACATGATGCTAAACGCACCAATTAATGACACCGGAATTGTAATGGTCGGGATTAACGTTGCACGCCAATTTCGTAGAAAAAGAAATAGAATTAAAACGACTAATCCAATGGAAATGGCTAAACTAATCCAAACTTCATCAATGGCTAGTTGGACAAATTCAGAATAATCAACGGCTATTTGATAACTCAATCCATCAGGAAAGCTTTGTTCGAGTTCTTTTAATTTAGATTTAATCCCATTGGCAACATCAATTAAATTTGCATCGGCGAGTTTACTAATCCCTAATGAAACCGCAGGTGTGCCATTAAAACGGGCAATCACCCGATCATCTTCTGCCCCAATTTCAGCCCGACCAATTTCTCGAATTCTAATTTGAGAACCATCGGAATTTCGTTTAACAATTAAGTCTTCATAATCTTGGGGAGTTTGCAGGCGTCCTAATGTTCTAACGGGATATTCTGTTTCTTTTCCTTCTATTCGACCACTGGGAATTTCAACGTTTTGTCGTCTTAATGCTTGTTCTACATCTAAAGCGGTAATTTGACGGGCTGCCATTTTAACCGGATCAAGCCATAAACGCATCGCATAACGTCGTTCACCGGAAATGGTAACGCTATTAACCCCATCAATGGTTTCTAAGGCATTTTTAATATAAACATCGGCGTAATTACTCAGTTCTAACGGGGATAAATTATTAGAAAAGAACGAGATCCATAAAATTCGTTCATCATCCCCAGACCGTTTTTCCACGACGGGATCATCCACTTCATCGGGAAGGCGTCCCGCCACCCGTGCTACCCGACTTCTGACTTCTTGGGCAGATACTTCTAAATCTTGGTTTAATTCAAATTGTACGGAAATTGAACTGGCGCCTTCTCGGCTACTGGAGGTGAGGGTTTTAATCCCTGAAACCCCGTTAATTGCCGCTTCTAAAATCTCGGTAACTTCCGTTTCTACTACTTGGGGACTGGCACCCGGATAGGTCGTGGAAACGGTGACAACGGGCGGATCAATGGTGGGGTATTCCTGTACGGGAAGGCGAGTATAACCCACCACTCCTAAAATAATAATTAACAGGGAACAAACCGAAGCAAAAACAGGTCTTTTGATAAAGAAATCGGTAAACATAAGAATTCAGAAAGGGGGAGAAGATGAACTGAATTAGGAAAGATTAAGGTTGATTTTTCTTCGGGGTTTCTGAATTCTCAGAGACGGGATTAATTGTGGCTCCATCGGTTAATCGTTGTATTCCTGAAACAACAATATTCTGTCCCGGTCGAAGTCCGGTTAAAACTTCTGCGCGATCGCCTTGAATTAAGCCTAATTTAACGGGTTGTTGTTTGGCGGTTAATTGTTCATTATTCCCTTGCGCCACAAACACAAATCGTTGTTCTCCTTGGAACCGAACCGCTGTCATCGGTACCATCACCGCATTGGGTTTTTGTTTCCAAACCACTTCTGCCCGGACAAATTGACCATCTTTTAATAACCCATTATTATTATCAAAAGCAGCTTTTGCTAAAATTGTTTGCGAGTCTTGATTAACAGATGGAGAAATAAAACTGACTCGTCCCGTTGCGATTACTTTTCCTTCCGAATCCGACATTTGTACAGGTAATCCCAGTTTTAAATCGGCTTTTCGTTCTAACGGAATCGGCAACCGTAATTCTAATATGTTATTTGCCGTTAATCGCGTTAAAATATCCCCGCGATCCACATAATCTCCCACCTTCACATCAATATCTCCCAGCACCCCAGTAAACGGTGCTAAAACTGCCGTTTCTTGCAGTTGTACTTCAATGCTTCTCACTTGTGCTGCTGCTTCGGCAACTTCGGCTTCGGCTTGTTGAATTTCTTCAACGCGAGTGCCATTTTGTAACTGTCTTAACGCTTGTTGTTCCTGTTCGACAACCGCCCGACGTAATTGAATTTCTGATTGCCTATTCTTTTGTAATTGTTCTAAGCGCCGTTGTGCCGCGTTTAAATTTGCTTCCTGACTGGCTTGTTGAGACGCTAAGGCATCAAATTCATCTTGAGAAATCGCACCTGCTTCGTTTAATTCAGAAAAACGATTAACTCGATTCGCGGCTAATTGCGCTTCGGCTCGAATTGATTCGATTTGCGCCCTAGCTTCGTTAATTTCTGCTAATAAACTACCGGATTCGGCATCATTTAATCTGGCTCTAGCTTCCGCGACTCTGGCACTGGCTTGAGCAATCTCTTCGGGGCGGCTTCCGGCTTGTAATTCCGCTAAACGGGCTTGAGTTCGAGCTAAATTGGCTTTAGCTTGGGTTAAACTGGCTTCTACGTCGTCACTTTGGAGGCGAAATAAGGCGTCTCCTTCCCTAATTACATCCCCAGATGCACCTAAAATTCGGGTAATTCTGCCTTCAATTTCTGGCTTCACATCAACCGCCCTTGTCGCTTCTAAGGTTCCTACAAATTCTGAGGTTTCTTGAAGATTGGCTGTCTCTACTGAAGCAATTTTAACCGCATTTCCTCGGCGTTGATTCGGTCTCCCCTCGCTGGGTTGTTCATTGGCTTTTGGGCTAGCTTGCCACCATTGACCCCCGACAAAACCTAGACCTAATGCCATTAAAACGGATAGCACAATCTGTACCCATCCATTGTTGTTTGGGTTGGAGAAACGAGAAGGGCTGGAGAGGGAGTTAGAGCGATCAAAATTAAAGTCTGTTTTGGCGGGAGTTCTCTCCTGTCCAAGCGGATTATGATCCGGCTCTTTCACCGTGGTTTCTGACGATTTTGGATAAGACATTTTTCAGCAAAAAAACTCAGTTATTTTTAACAGGAGATAGCAGAGATTAATTGAATATTGATCCCAAATGTTACAAGATGTTAAACTAGCTTAACATCTTTCGGGAGATAGAGGCGGAATAGGAGGGATTTTCTTTCTTTAAACATTGATTGAGCCATTCCATTTCTGATTCCAGCATGACTTTCGCACGTTCCCAACTCGCTATTTGAAAAGTATCTGTCACCAGATTTCCAAGTTCTTGGCTATCTAAATAAACTTGTCGGTGGTGACAAACTCGAAGACGATTTTCAATTAAGTTAATCCGCTCTGCTGGTTCTAAATATCCAAAAAAGAAATATTTGATCAAAAATCGAGATCGACTTTTAACCCAACTTTCTTGAGGATGTTCTAACATTTTTTCTCGCCAGCGTTCTTTTCCGGCGGCTGTAATCCCGTAGATTTTTCGGCTTGCTCCTGCATCCCCAGATTCTTCCAACAGTACCTGAATATGACCCCGCTCTTCTAAGCGTTTCAGTAAGGGGTAGATTGCCCCATAGTTAACACTCATGCAACTACTCAGAAATAACTCTAACCGTTGCTTGAGTCGGTAGCCATGCAAGGGTTCCTGTTGTAGCATTCCGAGGGCAGATAGTTCTAACATTATATCAAAATGATAGTTAATGAGTTGTACATTATTATATGCGATTGATTTTGGTCAGATCCTCTTATCTATCGAGGGCAATTGCCAAAACACGCCATTTTTATAGAAACTCCTCTGTTTAATTTAGCCCGATTTCTCTGGGAGTCGAGGTCGGGTTCAAGGTTTCTCTCTGCTTTCCTGTTCTCAGTTCAGCAGTCAATCACAGTTCCCTGAATAAAGTTTAACCGAGGCTGAATCTAGATTTAACCTTCAATGATTAGGGTGGAAGATAAGCATTCAGAGGGCTACCCGTGAGTATTCCAACCCTGGTTAATTTTCCGTTGTCCCTCAAATCCCGTACTTTTCACCCCAAAGACCAGCTTCCCCTTTGGCCTGATGCAATTTGGAAGATTGAACGAGGGATTGTGAGAACGTTAACGTGGAAAGAAGATGGGACATTAGTGAGTTTGGGTTATTGGGGACATAATGATGTGATTGGGAAACCCCTTTCCCAACTCGATCCGTATCAAATTGAATGCGTCACCTCTGTAGAAGTGAGTTTAATTCCCCTCCAGCAAGTCTCCCATTATGTTGAAGCTATTTTAACCCATTTGCGCCAAACAGAAGAATTACAAAGTATTTTACATAGTCAACGAACATCCGATCGCTTACTCAACTTTTTAGGCTGGTTGGGGAAAAAATTTGGACGTTTAATAGAAGAGGGATTATTAATCGATTTACGTCTAACTCATGCGGATATTTCTGATGTGATTGGAACTACAAGAGTGAGTGTAACTCGGATGATGATGAAGCTTGAAGAAGAGGGATTAATTAAGCGTCCCCGTCGTCATGTGATTATTTTAAAAACATTTAAATAGCAGTTAACGAGAAATGGTTAACTGCTATTTCTAATTAACTTAATTTTTGAATTAACGTTTCGACTCGTTCTTTAATTTCATCTCGCACCCGATGAAAAGTTTCAATCGGTTGTCCATCAGGATCATCAAGTTGCCAATCTTCAAATACTTCTCTAGTGACCCATTCTTCCGGTAAATTTACCCCACATCCACACAAAGAAATCACCGCATCATAATCTTCTGCGTTAAAAGCATTTAACGGATCAGAGGTTTGATTCGTAATATCAATGTTAATTTCATTCATCACTTGAATCGCCGTAGGATGGACGCGACTGGCTTCTAAACCCGAACTGGTGACGGCAATTTTTCCCGCCCCTAACGTTCTCGCAAATCCTTCCGCCATTTGAGAACGGCAAGAATTTCTTTTACACACAAACAT
>JBMDYE010000592.1:0-15669 GCA_048595135.1 Planktothrix sp.
CTAATTTTTGCTATTAAATGTTTAAAAGGTCTAAGCTGCTCCCCCTTCCCTGCGAGGGAAGGGGGTTGGGGGGTTAGGTCATAGACATTTTGGGGAGAACATGAAACAGCCCTGCTTAAAGAAGGGAGGAATAACCAATTATTCAAGGCTGATTGTTCTAGCGGTTTTCGTTAATCGTGGGTGTTCCTTCTGTTTTCACATTGAGTTTTTCACGACGCAGTTTTTCTTGTGCGGTCACAACATCGCGATCAATTTCTTTGCGAACATTAACTTCTTCCGTCACAAAGGCTTCTTTATGAATATCAGCCGTTTCTTCATAAACTTCTAAACGAGCCACTTCACCTTCGCGGAAGTCAACTTCACCGGGGTTAACAGGTCGGTCAGCATTGCTGACGGCTCTGTGTTCTACAACAACCCGTTCTTTTTCGATCGGAACATTAACTTCTGCGGTTTCTGTTTCAACCGTTTTACCAACAATAACATTCCCTGTTCTTTGACGCTGTTTGTTAGCAATTAAACGCTCTTCATACAGCTTGATGGTGCCATGTTCTTGAGCGGTGGTTTGATACAATTCCGGCTCATTCACATAGTCATAATTATCCCGCGTATAAGCTGCGGTTTGGGATTTACCAGTCCGATAGCCAGTCCGAACTTGTTCTTCATAGTCGTAATCAACGACCATATCATCGTTATATTCGGGTAACGATTCAACTTGGTTTTTGGTCAGTCCCAAGGCATAAAGGCGTTCGTTACCATAATCTAAATGAGCGCGACCGACCGGAAGCAAAACTTTTTTACCGAATACCCAAAATCCAGTATCAATCACAAAATAACGGAAGTATCCGTTCTCATCAACTAAAGCATCATAAACAGAACCAATTTTGTCATTGGTTTCCTCGGAATAAACCGAGAAATCTTTAATTTCTTTTCCACCAAAAATATCTTGTTTATAATCGGGATAAGCGTTTTTTAGTTTATACAAAGCCATTTTTACTTTCCTCGTTACAACTATTTAAAATCTATCAATATCAGTCTTGGATTGTGTTGTATCAGAAGTTAGACTTTGTTGTCTATCTTAAGGATGATTTAAAAAACTTAATAAATTATTGAAGAATTTAGAATAGATTGACTTCAATTTTAGTTGAGGGGATTAAAGATTTTTTATCCTTAACTGCTTTTGAGGATTAGGTAATAATGCCTTAACGGTTGAGTATGATTTGCTGTTTTTGGATCGAGATAGGTGGCTCTGATTGAACCAAATTTGTCCTTAATATTCTCTGGAATTACAGATCATCAAAAATTAATAAATTGTGAACGATTAACAAAAGCCCCAAACTCCCTGTTAGAATTTCTCATCCTTTGATCACAAATTTCGTCTGAGCGAATTGTTAGAAATTGATAACAGTTCTCTGGATTAACTTTGATTAAAGTTTTATTGCAATCCTTTACAAGAACTTTCCTATGGATGGAAGCCTGATTTTATTTAACATCCTCAACCCCCCGGTTTTATTCTTTTTCTTAGGGGTATTAGCTGTTTTGCTCAAATCGGATTTAGAAATACCCCAACCTTTACCAAAACTGTTTTCCTTGTATTTATTATTAGCAATTGGCTTTAAAGGCGGTTATGAACTCGCTGAAAGTGGCATTAATTGGCAAATCGCCACAACGTTAATCGCTTCGATTGTCATGGCATCTTTAGTTCCCATTTATACCTTTTTTATTTTACAGCTAAAACTGGATGCCTATAATGCGGCTGCCATTGCTGCAACCTATGGTTCCACCAGTGCGGTTACATTCATTACAGCTAGTTCCTTTTTAGACAAATTAAATGTTTCCTATGGCGGTCACATGGTGGCTGCATTAGCTTTAATGGAATCTCCCGCTATTATTGTTGGAATTCTGCTGGTGCGAGTGTTTACTGCCTCCCAAGATAGCGATAATCAAGCCAGCTACTCTTGGGGTAAAGTGCTGCATGAATCCTTCCTGAATGGTTCCGTATTTCTGTTAATTGGAAGTTTGATGATCGGAGTTTTAACTGGGGAAAAAGGATGGGAAAAATTACACCCCTTTACCCAAGATATTTTCTATGGAGCTTTAACCTTTTTCTTACTCGATATGGGATTAGTCGCCGCTCGGAGAATTCAAGAATTGCAGAAAACTGGTACCTTTTTGATTGCCTTTTCGGTTTTTATTCCCATTATTAACGCTATTGTTGGCATCTTAATTGGAAAACTGTTAGGATTCGGAGAAGGAAATACATTATTATTTTCCGTTCTCTGCGCCAGTGCCTCCTATATTGCGGTTCCGGCTGCCATGCGGATGACGGTTCCTGAAGCGAATCCAAGTCTTTATGTTTCAATGGCGTTAGCCTTAACGTTTCCCTTCAATATTATTGTCGGGATTCCGTTGTATTTGGAACTGATCAAACATATTTAAGTGGAATCAAGGGTTAGACCTTGTTAGATAAAGTCAATGAGATCACTGAAATTCATTACTAGGATTAAACAATCAAAATGCAGGATGTTAAAAAAGTTGAAATTATCGTTGATACCTTCCATATTGATGATGTTTTGTTAATTTTGGATCGGGTCAAAGTCTCCGGTTATACTGTGATTAAAAATACATCGGGTAAAGGGGATTATGGGATTGCTTATTCTAGCTTAGACTTTGAATTTACGAACAGCTACATTATGACGGTTTGCACAGATGAAAAACAACTGGATACCCTGGTTGAGTTAATTACCCCCCTTCTCAAGAAATTCGGCGGAATTTGTTTAGTCACCGAATCTAAATGGGTCATTCACTAAGACAGCAATCCTCCATCAGGCAAAGTAGGTGAAATTCATCAAATCCACCTACTTTGAGAAACATTATTCTATACAATTAAAAGTAACCGTGGGAATAATCGATAGGAACCTGGAAAAATGCACATTTTGCTTGTGGAAGACGAACCTGGGATTGCCCAGTTTATTAGTCAAGGATTACGAGAAGCTGGATATGTGGTTGATGTCGCCGCCGATGGCAAAGTTGGATGGGATTATGCCTCAACCGTTGAGTATGATTTGATGATTTTAGATTTGCTGCTTCCGGGGATGGATGGGTTGCAATTATTAAGTAAAATTCGCAGCAATAAAATTTTAACTCCTGTATTATTACTCACCGCTAGAGATAATGTTGAAGATCGAGTTCAAGGATTAGATCGCGGCGCCGATGATTACCTTGTTAAACCCTTTGCTTTTTCCGAACTTTTAGCCCGTTTAAGAGCCTTACAACGACGCCCTCCTTTACAATTAGATACAGTGCTACAAATTGGCGATTTAACGATGGATACCATTAAACGAGAAGTACGACGAAGCGGACGCTTAATTGATTTAAGCCCTTTAGAATTTAAACTCTTAGAATATTTAATGCGGCATCCTGAACAAGTGCTTACCCGTACCCAAATTTTGCAGCACGTTTGGGATTTAGATTTTTATAGCGATTCTAATGTGGTTGATGTTTATATTGGTTATTTACGCCGTAAAATTGATCGAGGATTTGATCAATCTTTACTACAAACCTCAAGAGGAGTCGGCTATTGTTTGCGTTCTGAGGCAATCAATGCTTAAGCGATTTTGGTTAAGTAAACAAACGATTCGGGTTCGTTTAACGGCAGGGTATACCTTGTTTTTAGCCTTAACTTTAATGTTATTTAGCAGTTATTTATATTTACAATTGGAAAATAGTTTATTAAGGCAACTTGATACAAGCTTACAGGTGACAGCGACCCAAACCTTAACAAATTTAATTAATAAAAACGGTCATCCTGCCTTTCCAACAACCCTAGAATCTCAAGAAATAACCAACCAATTTATTCAAGCCGGAATTGCGGTTCGTTTGATGGATCAACAAGGTCAAGTGTGGGATGGATTTGGCAGTTATAAAGCGATTCCGCCTTTTTTACCTGAACAAGCAGGATATACTAATTTAACCCAAAATGAACGAAGTTGGCGAGTTTATAGCCAGGCTTTATCCAGTGTGGAAAATCCTCAAGGATGGTTACAAGTTCTTGAATCTTTAGATCCGGTTTATGAAGCTTCTAAACATTTGCTTTTCTTAATGATATTAGGATTTCCCTTAGTCTTATTAATTGCGGGGTTGGGGGGATTATTCCTAGCAGATCGCGCCTTAAATCCCATTGATCACATTATTCGCAGCACTCAAGCGATTACTGCAAATAATTTTACCCAACGAATTAGTTATAAAGGCCCTAAAGATGAAGTGGGACGGTTGGCAAAAACCATTGATAAAATGTTATCTCGTCTGCAAGTTGCGTTTGAACATGAACGACGATTTACCGCCGATGTCGCCCATGAATTACGCACACCATTAACGGTGATTAAAGGGCGAATCGGTGTTACCTTAAGTCGTCCTCGCAGCCTAGAAGAATATGAAAATACTCTCCAAGATTTAGAACAAGAGGCGGATCGGTTAATTCGGTTAACCAATGGATTATTGTTTTTAGCTCGTTTGGAATTGCGAGAGATTCATCCTTCATTTTTACAAAAGGTTGATCTCAGTAATTTATTAGGGGCATTAGTGGAACAAATACAGCCTTTAGCCGAATCTCAAGAAATCAAATTAATTGAAAAAATCGAGCCGGATTTATACATTTTGGGCAATCCTGATTATTTAACAAATTTATTTTTAAATTTATTAGATAATGCCCTGAAATATACTCCTCATCACGGAACTGTTACCTTAAAAACAAAACGAATTGAACAGAAAATTTTAGTGTTCGTTCAAGATACAGGATTAGGGATTGAAGCCAAACATTTGCCTTATTTATTTGATCGATTTTATCGGGTGGAAGAAGCGCGATCGCGTCGCACTGGCGGTGCGGGGTTAGGGTTAGCTATTGCTCAGGAAATTGCGCGTTTACACGGGGGAATCTTAACCGTTACCAGCCAGATCAATAAAGGAACAACATTCATTTTGTCGTTACCCATTGATGCTACACGAGTCTGAAGCTTAAGTAATTCAGCCGGGTCATTACAGTTTTGTAGTGCCAGCAAAGACGTTTGCTAGAATTTTAAGTCTCAACTCCTAATTGATTACTAACTCCTGATTTCTAATTAAGAGAATTCTTAGGTATTTCTCACCATCCTCTTAGCATCTTGTCTTTAAGCTTGATCAAGATTTTGTTGCAATCCTTCACACAAACTGATTTATGGATGGAAGCCTGATTTTATTTAATATTCTCAATCCCCCCGTCTTATTCTTTTTCTTGGGGATGTTAGCGGTTTTTGTCAAATCGGATTTGGAAATTCCGCAACCTTTGCCAAAACTGTTTTCCTTATATCTGTTATTGGCAATTGGGTTTAAAGGCGGCTATGAACTCGCCGAAAGTGGCATTAACGCGCAAATTGCCCTTACATTAATTGCCTCAATTGTTATGGCGGCTGTGGTTCCCGTTTATAGCTTTTTTATTTTACGCCTGAAACTAGATGCTTTTAATGCAGGTGCGATCGCAGCAACTTATGGTTCCATCAGTGCCGTTACCTTCATCACCGCCAGTTCCTTTTTAGAAAAATTAAACATTGCCTATGGCGGTCACATGGTTGCGGCTTTAGCCTTAATGGAATCTCCAGCCATTATTGTCGGAATTATACTGGTGCGAGTGTTTGCAGGCTCCAAAGACAGTGACAATCAAGAAGGTTTTTCTTGGGGAAAAGTTCTACATGAATCCTTTCTGAATGGTTCTGTGTTTCTATTAATTGGAAGTGTGATTGTTGGAATTTTGACCGGGGAAAAAGGATGGGAGAAATTACAACCCTTTACCCAAGGAATTTTCTACGGAGCCTTAACCTTTTTCTTACTCGATATGGGATTAGTGGCGGCTCGAAGAATCCGAGAATTGAAAAAAACCGGATCATTTTTAATTGCGTTTTCTGTCTGTATTCCTGTTGCGAATGCCATCTTGGGAATCATTATTGGAAAAATTTTAGGATTTGGAGAAGGAAATACATTATTATTTGCTGTTCTCTGCGCCAGTGCGTCCTATATTGCGGTTCCTGCTGCGATGCGGATGACGGTTCCTGAAGCCAATCCTAGCCTTTATGTTTCAATGGCGTTAGCCTTAACGTTTCCCTTCAATATTATTGTCGGAATTCCCTTGTACTTAGAAATTATTAAACACATTGGAGCATAAGTCATGCAAGCCGTTAAAAAAGTTGAGATCATCATCAGTACCCTTGAGGTAAAGGAAGTTTTAGATCTGTTAAATGCTGCGGGAGTATCCGGTTACACGGTGATGAAAAATACTTCAGGAAAAGGCGATCGCGGAGTTTCTAATGATGATTTAGCAGAAATCTTGAGCAACAGCTATATCATGACCGTTTGTACCAATGAAAAACAACTGAGTGAAGTTGTTGATAGTGTTACACCCCTTTTAAAGCGAGTAGGTGGGTTGTGTTTAGTTAACGATGCTCTGTGGATTCATCACTAGGATTAAAAGTTCAAAATGCAGGATGTTAAAAAAGTTGAAATCATCGTTGATAGCTTCCACCTTAGCCATGTCTTATCGATTTTAGAACAAGTTAAAGTTTCCGGTTACACGTTGGTGAAAGATACATCAGGAAAAGGCGATCGCGGCTTGGCTTGCTCAGACTTAGACTGTGATTTTAGTAACAGCTACATTATGACGGTTTGCACCTGTGAAAAACAACTCGATACCTTAGTTGATTTGATTACCCCTCTGTTGAAAAAATTTGGCGGGATCTGTTTAGTAACAGAATCTAAATGGGTTCTTCACTAATCAAAATACTCTGGTTTCTCCATAGAAAATTCAGCGTTAAGTTTGAATCTAACCCAGAAACCAGGTTTTGATATCCTCAGTTAAATTTTTCCTCGATTGTTGTCTCACCAGGAGTTAATCCTATGCCAATCAAACGCATTATTCACGGTTTGAATGACTTCCAATCCAATTATTTCAAAACCCACCAAGATTTGTTTGAGCGGCTTTCTCACGGTCAGACTCCCGATATTTTATTTATCACCTGTTCTGACTCTCGGATCGATCCGAATCTACTCACTCAAACTGAACCGGGTGAATTGTTTATTATTCGCAACTTAGGAAATATTATTCCGCCTCATGGAACTTTAAATAGTAGTGAAGGAGCCGGAATTGAATATGCGGTTCAAGCCTTAAATATTAAGGAAATAATTGTTTGTGGACATTCCCACTGTGGTAGTATGAAAGGCTTATTAAAACTTAATACCCTTTCAGAAGAAATGCCATTAGTCTATGATTGGCTGAAACATCATGGTGAACCCATCCGCCGTTTAATTCGAGAAAATTATCACGGATATTCTGAGGAGGAATTATTAAAAATTGCCATCCAAACGAATGTTTTAACTCAAATTGAGAATATTGAAACCTATCCAGTAATTCGGTCGCGATTACACGCTGGAAAAATCCAACTTCATGCTTGGGTTTATGAAATAGAAACGGGTGAGATTTTAGCGTATGATGCTAGCAAAAGTCAATTTGTTCCCCTTCGACAAGATTCTTTCCCAGTTCCTGATCCCTTAGCAACTCTACACCCTGTTTAACAAAAGGGATTCAGATTGTTCCTAGAATAATCTGAATCCCTCTCTGATGGTTTTATTTTCCTTTTAACCTGAGACAAGCTGATGAGCAATTCTATTGTTAAATTCCAAAAAAAAAGCTTTGGAAATTCCCTTAATAAGGCTTTTAAAAGGAGTCATCAATGGGTATCTAAAACGCCAGAACGAGCTTTAGATAAAGCCTATGAAGCGGTACTCGCTATTAAAGCCATTGAAGCTCAACATTTTAATGGTTACAAAGTCTGCGATACACAGGGACTCTATAGCCCTAGTGTTTTAGATTACTTTATCCGTGAGGTTGACAAACATCTCAATACGGTTAAAGTTAGACTTATTGAATTTAAAGCCACTCAATCTTTATTACCTTCTCCTCAACCGGAAGTTTTAGAGAAACTTAGAGTGATTGATGAGGTCGTAACTCGCTATAAATATGATCTCCCCCCAAACCAAGTTTTAAATAATCAAACCTCTCGTTCTTCGTCAACTCGTGCGATGAAAAATCAAGTCTCTAATCCTCAATCGGAATTATCTCCTTTAGATTTTGCAACGGTGGAAAAATCGGAACGACTCATTCAAGGAAAAAAGGGAGGCGCTTTACCCCGCTCCATTGGACGAACCATTAATAAAATTAAAACAGAACTCGATGATAGTTCAGAAGAACGGTTAATGAATAGCTATCGAGCTTCTCGAAAAAAAACAAAATCAGCGATTAACTTTTTGTTAATGTTGGTTTTAATTCCTTTCCTCATGCAACAACTCTCTAAAGCCTTTGTCTTTTTCCCATTAGTTGAAAAATATCGCAGTACCCATGAAGTTGCTTTATTTCTAAATAGGGAAATGAAAGAAGAAGCACTTCATGAGTTAAAAAGTTATGAAGAAGAATTGCAAATGAGCAGTTTATTATATAAAACGCCTCCGATTGAACGGGAAATATTAGAACAGAAAATGGCAGAAAAAGCGGAGGAGTTATCGAAGGGATTTGAGCGCAAGAGCAGTGAAGCTATTAGTAATATTTTTGCGGATTTCATTGGATTGTTTGCCTTTGCATTGGTGATTCTTTTTAACCAAAATGGATTAGCTGCGTTTAAATCTTTGCTCAATAGCGTTATTTATGATTTAAGTGATAGCGCCAAAGCCTTTATTATTATCTTAGCAACCGATATGTTTGTCGGATTTCACTCACCCCATGGTTGGGAAGTGATTTTAGAAGGAATAGCCAGTCATTTTGGAATTGCGGCAAATCACAGTCTGATTTTCCTCTTTATTGCCACTTTCCCCGTCATTTTAGACACCATTATGAAATATTGGATTTTTCGATATCTTAATCAAGTTTCTCCTTCAGCAGTGGCAACATTGAAAAATATGAATGAGTAGCATGGTCAAAGCTGAATTATAACCCCTAGAATTCATACCCTTAAACAACCTCATTTCTACTAGAAATAGAGGTTTTACTTTTATTAAAATTTTTAAAATATCCTGAATCGTACATCGGCGGAATGTTAATCTATGTATATTTTTTGTTCAGGAAAAGTAAGAACCTCCGCCATGAACCGTCGCAGCATTCATTACCAATTGAAAAACCAAGTTTGGGTTCGTTTTGTAATTACTTTATTACTCGGAATTTTCCTGAGTATTCCGTTATCAGGAGCTAATGCTAAAACCTCAACCGTCAGAATTCCAATTTTCGGATTTCATGATATTGTTAATGAAGTGGACGCCAGTGACAAGCCTCCTCAACGCATCCGGTTTGATAACGATTACCGAAAACAAGATTTATATACAGTTCTTAATTATTGGGTTAAAAATGACTATTGGTTTTTAACCTCTCAAGATTTATTTATCTATTTTATTGAAAAATCTCAGCCCATTCCTGCAAAATATAAAGGGAAGAAGCCCATTATGATTACCTTTGATGATGGGTATTATGGCGTTCATAAAAATGTTTTACCCATCCTCAAAGATTTAGAAAAAAATTACAATGAAACAGCGAAAATTGTTTGGTTCGTTAATCCTGGCTTAATGGGAGTAAAGCTAAAAGATTATTTACCCCATGCGAGTTGTGATGAACTACTGGATGGATATAAACGGGGATTCTATGATATTCAATCTCATGGTCAAACTCATAAAAAATTAACCGAGATTAAGGGGAAAGAGTTAAATTTTGAACTGGAACAAGCTAAACAGGATTTAAGATCCTGCACAGAAGCCTTTGATAAAAATAAGTTAGTTTCTGCTCATATTGCTTATCCCTATGGTCAAAGTAATCGTCAAGTTGAAAAATTATTGCCGAAATATTACTTAACAGGATATGTATACGACGGTAACATTCTCCGAATTAATCGTTATACAAATAAATATCGTCTCTCTCGAATCACTGTTAATCGCTATACTTCACCTCGGAGCTTAATCAAAATTGCCAAACGAGCAACAACCCTTAAATAGCGAGAGACACAGAACCCTGGTTTCTCAAAGAAATCGGGTTCTATGCAGTAGGCTTCAAGCTCATCAAATGTAACGAAAAATTAACTGAATTGTTCAGAATGGCTAGTTTGCTAATGACTCAATTTGTCAGCCCCATTGGAGAGTCTTCTATAATAGAACAAAAACAGGACAGAAAATCAAGCCAGGATTGTACACCCCATTACCCTTTTGTTTTTTCTCATTCTGCTTAAATGCCAGACGATGAGGGGAAATTGCAGCTAACTGATCAGATGACAGCGCATCGAGTCTATTTTTGACCGATTGATTCCAACTTAGAGGATCTGACCATGAACCTAGATAATTTTACGTTATTTGCAATCGCAGAAAATCCAATTACTGGAGATGATGCTGTTACCGCGTTATTTAAACGAATGGCACGTTATCCTCTGCTTAAACCGAATGAAGAAATTGAACTGGCTCGTCATATTCAAACTTTAGTTAAATTAGAACAGCTTCAACATCAACTTTCCTTAGAATTAGGACGAGATCCCACCTCCTCAGAATTAGCAAGCCAAGCTGGATTCACGGAATCTGAATTAAAACAGCATTTCCATTGGGGAACCGTCGCCAAAGAACGAATGATTAGCTCGAATTTACGATTAGTGGTTTCTATTGCTAAACGATATATTAATCGAGGCGTTCCCTTTTTAGATTTAATTCAAGAAGGTGCTTTAGGACTCAACCGCGCCGCCGAAAAATTTGACCCCGATAAAGGCTATAAATTTTCTACCTATGCCTATTGGTGGATTCGTCAAGGCATTACTCGCACCATCGCGAATCAAGGACGCACCATTCGCTTACCCGTTCATATTGTAGAACAGTTAAATAAACTTAAAATTGCGTATCGAGACTTAAAGCGATCGCTCCGACGAAAACCCACAGAAGAAGAACTCGCTGAAGCGATCGCCATTACCCCCCAACAAATTCGGTTACTTGAACAAGTTCGCCGCAAATCCTTATCGTTAAATCACCGAATTGGGGTTGAAGAAAACTCAGAATTAATGGATATTTTAGAAGACCAAGAAACTCAAACGCCTGAATCGCAAATGAATGAACTGATGATGCGACAGGATCTATTAGAAGTGTTAGGAACCGTTTTAACCAAACGAGAAAAAGATGTTTTAGCCTTGCGATTTGGTTTAACCACAGGAGTTCCTGTTACCTTAGAAGAAGTCAGTGGGTTATATTCTTTATCACGGGAACGGGTTCGGCAAATCCAAGCCAGAGCCATGCGAAAATTACGCCGTCCTAATGTGGCAGAACGCTTAAAAGGTTGGATTAAATAATTTAAAAAAAACAAAGATTTTGAATTGTTGTATACTAACCCGGTAAACTCTACAGAGTTGTGTTTTTATCCACAGTTCAAAATCTGCTCATGTCTAAATTGTTTGTTTTGCGTTCAGCTACACCTGATGATGCGGTTGTGCTGTTTGAGTTAATTCAATCCTTAGCTGAATATGAAAAATTATCTCATACCGTCACAGGAAGTGCTGACGCTTTAAAACAACATTTATCGGGGTTTCCCGCTTGTGTCGAAGCTATTTTAGCCGAAGTAGACGGACAAGCGGTGGGTTTTGCTTTATTTTTTCAAAACTATTCTACCTTTTTAACGCAACCTGGTCTTTATTTAGAGGATTTATTTGTTCTTCCTGAATACCGTCGTCAAGGGATTGGAAAAGCACTGATTACTCATTTAGCAGAATTAGCCGTATCGAGAGGCTGCGGACGTTTAGAATGGACGGTTTTAGATTGGAATCAACCCGCTATTGACTTTTATCAAAAAATGGGAGCCACCGTTTTACCAGATTGGCGAATTTGTCGGGTTACAGGTGAAGCGTTAACCCAATTGGATCAATTGAACTTAACTTTAACGAAAAATTCTTGATTCCAGTACAATGATATTAATTCAATTAAACGGATTGAGGATTAGATTAAAAATGAAAATTTGGGTCAATGAACAACTCGATCCCGCAGGAATTATATATTCCTGCATCGCCTGTTGCGATGAACAACAAGCTAAAGAATGTCATGAATCTTTTGAAAAAAACTTAACGGAAATTCAAAAAGAACAAGGTTGGGTGGCGAGACTCCGAACCGTTGAGTCCTGGGATGAGGTTCCCGTTAGTGCTTTGAAACTCAATTAAGGCTTGTTTTTTCCCTAACTCGCCATCAGGCGTGATCTAGATCACAGAAGATCAGGAATGAAGATCATGATTGGTTCCGCAGTTCCATCACGCCTTTGAGTACCAAAATTTGAAAGAATAATACAAAGTTCAACCCTTAATGCCCTATTATTCTAAATTTTGTCTGAAGATTTCAGGAAAACTCTCGCCACTTTTAGTTCACGATGCTAGCTTAAGAACAACTAAGGCACCCTTCATCACCTTAATCCAGCTACTCTAAGGAAAATCATGATGGAACCTCCCGTTTGTTTAATTGAGTCCGGACTCAGCGAACTCTTTGCTGATATTCAAGAAACAGGTCAACTAACTTTAGCCGACCGTTATGGTTTATTAGCCGCCGTTTTTGATGAAAATTTAACAGAAGAAGAATTGCGATCACTCTGTCGGATCTATCGAGCGATCGCAAAAAAACAAGTTCAAATTGTTGATCAAATCTCTACGACTCACCCGTAAAATTAACCTGAATTACGATTTGAACCCTAGAAATTATAACACCAGTAAATTCCCCCCTTTAAACACAGGTTCAGGGGAATTAACGCCATTGGATAAAGTTCTTTTAAAATAGCACTTTAAGCACTGTAATTCTTAATGATTAACCTTTCCACTGTACATCTAACTCCGGTTAATAGCAACGATTATCACGATACTTGACAGATACGCTGATTGTAATTGTGTCCATTGTTAACCATTCTCCTCCTGTCTCCTGCCTTCTAAGGTTGATCAACATCCCAAAGATTCACGAGTGGAAACCCCCGTTTTAGGATTTTTTCCCTGAGCGACCTGACAAAGTTGGCGGATTTGTTCTCGATCTAACAATGCCTCAGAAAAGTCTGCTCCATCAATCATTGTATCTTTAAACGTTGATCCAAAAAATAGTGCTTCTACTAATACCGCATCACTCAAATCCGCTTGTGTAAAATCTGCTTGATCTAACATCGCATAAGTTAAATTAGCCCCTTTTAAATTGGCTTTTGTCAGAATTCCTTTACTAAAAATTGCTCCTTCTAAATCGGCATTTTCAAAGGTCGCTAATTCCATATTAGAATTGGCAAACTCTGCCGCAGGTAACGATTGATTGGAAAAATCCCGTCCTTGCAACAAACTATGACTAAAAAATAAATGAGCCGGATTTTTAGCTGCCAAAACAGGAACAGGAAATATCAAAATCACCACAGCCAGGATAAAAGCCATCCCTTTCCAAAATCTGATCATCGGTTCATCTCTCCATTACACACTCGCATCAACTTACTTGAGCAAATCTCACGTTCTACAACAGTAGATTTTGACATAATCTTCCGGTAAAATGGAAGCCTAGCGAAAATCTTCCTTTCATTTAAGTTAACAAATTGATTGAGAAACCTTAAACTTTAGCAACATTTTAGAGGCGAAATTAATGCTGAATTTTTTTCTAACTTGGCTACTTTCTGCCATTTCCATCGGAATTACTGCCTATCTTGTTCCTGGTTTTAGTATTACTAGCTGGCAAGCCGCTGTGATCGCAGTGGTCGTTATGGCTTTAGTCAATGCCATTATTAAACCCATTATTACCATTTTGACCCTCCCCTTAACCATTCTAACGTTAGGGTTATTTTTATTTGTGGTCAATGCCATCTCCATTTCTTTAGTCGCTTATTTAACCCCAGGATTTGCCATTAGTAGCTTTTGGGCTGCTTTATTCGGTTCGATTGTTCTTTCTCTGATTTCTAGTTTTCTCAACCGACTTTTGGTGGCTTCAAATCCTGAAACCCGCTAAATCTAATCAAACTAACACACGCTTATCTTGATTCCTGTAGAGGCGGGGTTCTTCCGCCCTAAAACTCCTAACCTCTACTACAAGATAGAGACTTTGACAAAAGCCTCTAATTCATTTTGATGTCATCCTGAAGTGATCCCCAACAAAAGCTTCAATTTCTTAAGGGCGAACGATGGGACTCGAACCCACGAGTGGAGGAACCACAATCCTCTGCCTTAACCACTTGGCTACGCTCGCCATACAATTTTTTACTTTAGCACAGGCTCAGGAAAATGATCAAGATGTTTTCTAAAGAATTTTGATTCACTGATCCTAAGCCCTCTGAACGGCCACTCAACTGTCCGTTAAATCATCTTCCGCCAATAACTCTCCTAAAGCAAAACGGGCGATCGCTAAACAAGTCCGTGCTTGTTCAATTTCCGATAACTCAGACCAACTCGTAGAACCTGCCGTTAACTGGACACAATCCCTTCCCTCCGTCTCTCCACCCCGCATCGCATAAGCAAAAGGACGAGCTAACACCTGTAAATCCTCTTCTGGCCATTGGGGTAACAACGCTTGAACACAATAAACCAACTGTTCCGCTAGAGATAAACGACGTGCAGAAACCTGTTGAGCCATTCCCGTCGCCACTTGCGCTAACCGAGTTAACACCTCTTGCGGAACTTGGCTGGTAAACTGTTCTAACAAAGACTTTTGTAAACGGGTTGCTGGCCACAGTTGATTAATACTGTTTATAAATTGTTGGGATCTCTCCTCTAGTTCAGCATCGGTAAACCCATTTACAGGAGATCTAGCCTCTAATTCCTCAAAATACACATCAGACTCTAAAGCCTCTGGGTTCCAGGGATAAGGCGGATCACTTTGAAATAAAATATTGAGAAAATCCAGTTCCGCCTCAGATTGAGAATAGTGATGATCGTGAATCATAACAATTGTCCTACTCAAGGGTTTAGCAGATAGCCAAATAAAAATATCGTTCCTTGTCGGAACCCGGAAACAGGGAAAATACTTGCTAGTGTAATGATTCCGACTAGCCTAGATTAGAAAAAATCCTATTTTAAAAATATTTGTTAGTTTAGTCGGAGTTTGACGATTTCCACACCGAGTTCCTAAGTGAACTCTATCGGATTAATCCTCGCACCAACCTAACAGAACATTCATTTAAAGACTCAAAAGCCTTCTCGTAAAGCAATTGAAACCTTATTTTGCCCCTGTCTTCCGAAGCTACAGCAGTATTTTCTCAGATTCCGCAATTCGTACAACAACTTATCTAAGCATTCTTGACCCAATCCCCATCTATCCAACTATCCATCATTGTAGGGTGGGCTCTGCCCACCAATACCCCGAAGCTGACCTGAAAAAAGTTGGAGCTAACAGTCCCTTGCCCTAAACCTTCGACCCCTGGACAACCCTGTAACCCCTACCCCTATTGAATTTTAGAAAATCTCAAAAAAAGTTTGTCAAAAGGGTTGACAACCCCTTGAAAACCAATTACATTTTTAAGAGTGCCGAAAAACAAAACACGGCACCGCACCTCGACAACTTAAGAGTCAAAAAGCTAAACAAACAGCCTTTTATTCTCGTCAATTCTAGAATTTTTTAAATCCGAGTTCAACCGAACTCAAAGTTTAAATGGATTCT
>JBMDYE010000593.1:0-4662 GCA_048595135.1 Planktothrix sp.
AATCAAGGACAACTGAGTGCCATTGTTTATTTAGAAAATCGTTTAACAATTCAAGCATTTACGCCTGAACGGTTAGAAATTTTGCAATTATTATCAGGACAAGCGGCGATCGCCATTACCAATGCTAAACTTTATCAGGAAGTCAAAGAGCGAGAAAATCGTTTAACTCAATTTATTAATGCGATGCCCATTGGCGTAACAGTTCTTGATAAAAATGGACAGGTTAATTATGTTAATCAAGCCTGTTATCAACTGACCGGAATGAGAACAATACACGAACTAAATTATCAACAATTTGTTGAAGTTGGTCAAGTTTATCGCGCCGGAACCAATCAGTTTTATCCGACCGATGAGATGCCTATTGTGCGTTCCTTAGCAGGTGAAACGGTTAAACTTGATGATTTAGAACTTCATCAAGATAATCAAGTCATTTCCTTAGAAATAACGAGTACCCCAATTGTTGACGAAACGGGTAAAATTAATTATGCGATCGCCACCTTTCAAGACATCACAGAACGCAAACAAGCTGAAAAAGTTTTAGCCGATTATAACATCACTTTAGAACAACAAGTTGCTGAACGTACCCTAGAATTACAACGGGAAATAGCAGAACGAAAACGAGCCGAAGCCATCGCCGAAGCCGCAAACCAAGCGAAAAGTAGATTTTTAGCTAATATGAGTCATGAATTGCGAACCCCTCTCAATGCAATTCTCGGATTTTCTCAACTGATTAATCGTTCGTCCAATCTCTCTTTAGAACAACAAGAAAATTTAGGAATTATTACCCGCAGTGGTGAGCATTTATTAAATTTAATTAATCAAGTTTTAGATTTATCAAAAATAGAGGCGGGACGCATCACCCGCAATGAAAGTAATTTTGATTTGCATCAATTATTAGGGGATTTAGAAGATTTATTTTATTTTCAAGCAAAAACGAAAAAACTCCACTTATTATTTGAACGCTCTCCAGATGTTCCTCAGTATATTAGAACGGATCAGGTTAAATTACGTCAGATCTTAATTAACTTATTATCGAATGCAATTAAATTTACCTCTGAAGGGGGAGTTTGTTTGAGAATTAAAGTAGAAAGGGAGCAGTTATATTTTGAAGTGGAAGATACCGGAGTTGGGATTTCACCGGAAGAATTAGAAACGTTATTTGAACCCTTTGTACAAACTCAATCGGGTCAAAGTTCACAACAAGGTACAGGATTAGGATTAGCGATTTCTCGTTCTTTTGTGCAACTGCTAGGAGGAAATTTCAGGGTAAAATCTTCATTAGGACAAGGAACTATTTTTAGTTTTGAGATTAACCTGGTTCCGGTTGAAAAAATAGAACGTTCACGAGAATCTTTTGATCAAAAAATAATGGGTTTAGCTCCAAATCAACCCCAATATCGGATTTTAGTTGTTGATGATCGGTGGGATAATCGTCAACTGTTAATTAGATTATTATCGAGCTTTGGATTAGAATTATATGAAGCGTCTAATGGCAGAGAAGCTATAGAATTATGGCAAAAATATTCCCCCCATTTAATCTTTATGGATATGCGAATGCCTGTAATGGATGGTTATGAAGCCATTCAACGCATTAAAGGAACAACTCAAGGTCAAAGCACGGCAATTATTGCGGTGACAGCCAGTAGTTTTGATGAAGAACGAGCGATTATTTTATCAGCAGGGTGTGATGATTTTATTAGAAAACCCTTTCGAGAAATCCAAATTTTTGAAATGTTAGAAAAGCATCTAGGGTTGCAATTTATTTATGAAGAAGCTCCTTCAGTATCCTCTGTGATTAACCTGGATCTGGCAGTTTTAACAGTAGAAAATATGGCTAGTTTACCTTCTAATTTAATCACAAATTTATATCAGTCTATTATCAATCTTGATCAAGAAAGAATGGAAACGGTCATTGCAGAAATTAAGATTTTAAATTCTGCATTAGGAAATGCGATCGCTTATCAAGTTAAACAATTTCAATATGAACTATTACTTAATTTAATTCAAGGGCAACAAGACTGACATCATTCTACTATAGACCGGGTTTTGGGTCAGTTCAGTCTCATTTAAAGATGGACTTGGGAAAAATCATTTTTTAGGTTCTAGGCTGGGAAAACGACAGAATTCGCCAATTAGAGTTATAAATAATTTAATAGCCGACTCCCATCTTCCAATTTTGAATTCTCATATCATGGCCTGACGAATGAATTTCGTGCAGGTTTTAGTTGCGTATCTCTCTACTTTCTCAACCCCTAACTTGCCTTTTGAGTGAATAAAAAATGAATACTGCTGTTAATTCTTCGGCCTCTGAACAGATTTTAATTGTTGATGATACGCCCGAAAACTTAAATCTTTTAAGCGAAATGTTGTCAAAGCAAGGATATAAAGTTCATTTAGCTCCGAGTGGAAAATTAGCCCTTAGATTTTTAGAATTTAATATACCTGATTTGATTCTGCTTGATATTATGATGCCTCAACCCGATGGTTATCAACTGTGTAGTGAAATCAAAGCTTGTGAACGCACTCAAGATATCCCGATTATTTTTTTAAGTGCGTTGCAGGAAGTTTTTGATAAAGTTAGAGCGTTTTCGTTAGGTGCTTGTGATTATATCACAAAACCCTTTGAATATCAAGAAGTTTTAGTCCGAGTTGAAAGTCAATTACGCTTAAGAAAGCTTTCAAAGCAACTGTTAGAAAAAAATCAACAACTGGTTACTGAAATTGCTGATCGAAAACGAGTTGAGGAAGAGGTTAAACAACAAAAGGAAGTCTTACAAACGATTGTTGATCATGTTCCGGTACTCTTAGGATTATTTGATCATCAAAATCAAATTCAGTGGGTGAATCAAGCTTGGGAAGAAAAATTAGGCTGGACAATCGAAGACTTAAGAAAACAAGATTGGTGGATACAATTTGAGCCGGATGATTCCTGTACTCATCCCTTAATTAATCATTTTGAAGAGGCGAGTTCAGAGTGGCGTGACTTTAGAATTTTAATCCAAGAAGAAAAATTATTAGAAATAGCTTGGGCATTTATTTCACTAAGTAATGGTCAACGCATTGCAATTGGACAGGATATTCGCGATCGCAAGCACGCTCAAGAAACCTGTATTTTAGAAGAACGAAACCGGATGGCGCGGGAAATTCATGATACATTAGCTCAAGCCTTTACCGGAATTATTATCCATTTAGGAGCCGCCTTACAAGCGGTCAAAAACAATAGTGAAGACGCAATTCTTCATATTAAAACCGTACAAAATCTAGCGAAATCAGGACTGGCTGAAGCTAAACGTTCAGTAGCGGCTTTACGTCCCCAATTATTAGAAGAAGGAGATTTATGTAACGCCCTGAATTGTTTAATCAATCAAATGAAAACCTACACCAACGCGACCTTTTTATTTAATGTCGTGGGAACCCCCTATTTTTTGTTAACGGAGGTGGAAAATAACTTCCTGAGAATTGGACAAGAAGCCTTGACAAATGCAATTAAGTACAGCCATGCTAGTGTTATTAGCCTTGAATTAATCTATGAACCCAGACAATTAATACTGCGTGTTCAAGATAATGGTCAAGGATTTGATTCGGTTGCTGTTAAAACGGGTTTTGGCTTATTGGGAATGTCAGAACGGGCGGAACGTATCGGCGGAACTCTGATGATTGAAAGCCAATTAGGACAAGGAACAACGGTAATTGTCTCCGTTCAATCTTCCTCAAAACAACCATAACCTCAAGTTTTTACAGATCTTTAAAACACCTTGAAATCAGAGTTTTAATCAGCACCCATTTTAACGTTAAGGTTGCATCATAATGAAGAACCAATCTCCTGTCATTCGGGTTTTAATTGCTGATGATCATTGTATTGTTAGACAAGGTTTAGCGACCCTATTAGATCGAGAAGCGGATTTAACAGTTGTGGCTCAAGCATCGAATGGGTATGAAGCCATTGAACTATTCAGAAAACATCAACCCGATGTCGCATTAATGGATTTAAGAATGCCTGAACTCGATGGTGTTTCTGCGATTAAAATTTTAGTTAAAGAGTTTAAAACTCCTCAAATTATTGTGTTTACAACCTATGATGGGGATGAAGAAATTTACCGAGGATTACAGTTAGGTGCGAAAGGTTATTTACTCAAAGATACGGAACCCAAGGATCTGTTAACGGCAATTCGGACTGTGGGAAACGGTCAAAGTTTTATTCCCCCAACCGTTGGCGCTAAATTAGCAGAACGGATGAGTAACCCCCAACTGAGCGATCGCGAATTAGACGTAATTCGTTTAATTGTCGCCGGAAAAACCAATCAAGAAATTAGTTCTATTCTCAATATTAGTGAAAGTACCGTTAAATTTCATGTCAATAATATTTTCAATAAATTAAATGTCAATGACCGTACTCAAGCCGCCTTAATCGCACTGAAACGAGGAATTGCAAGTACCTGGCGGTGCAGCTAAACAGTCACCAGTCACCAGTCACCAGTGAAGAGGGAGCAGAGGGAGCAGGGGAAGCGGGGGAAGCGGAGGGAGAATTTATTAACTGATGACTGGTGACTGATGACTGATGACTGATGGTTAAAGTCCCTAAGCTACAATAGATGAAAGTGTAACTGTTTAAACTTTATTTCAACGTTATTGAAAATTTATTAAGAAAACTGAGGCGAGAGT
>JBMDYE010000594.1:0-3193 GCA_048595135.1 Planktothrix sp.
ATTTGCAACAGCGACCGATGAAACGAAGCAGATCTTAACGGGAGTGCATCTAAAAATTAACTCTAATACCCTAGAATTAGCTGCAACGGATGGTCATCGGTTAGCGGTGGTGGAAACCTCTATTCAAGGGTTCAAGAAAAAAAAAGAAACGGAGAATACAGAACCTTTGCAATTTACCCTTCCCGCTAAATCCCTATTGGAACTAGAGCGAATTTTATCAAGTCGCACTTCTGCTGACCCTGTACAACTATCTTATAATCTGACCACGGGTTATGTAGAATTTTCTTGGGGCGTTCAACGGCTCATTACTCGTTGTTTAGAAGGAGAATATCCTGCCTATCAAGAACTATTAAACCACGAGTTTAAACATCAAGTCTACTTGGAAAAATTGCCGTTTGTGAAAGCACTGGAACGGCTGTCGGTCTTAGCGGATAAAAAGGAAAAAATCATCAATATTGACTTTAGCCCTGAAAACCAGCAAGTTTCCTTATCCTTATTAAGGGAGTTTGGGAATGGAAGAGAAGAAATGACAGCAATTATCAACTTTAGTCATTCTTTATCTATTTCTTTCAATATTAAGTATTTGTTGGAAGGGATTAAAGCGATCGCTAGTTCTGAAATTTCAATCCACCTCATTGATAGTGATCATCCGGCTATCTTAAAACCCTTTGGCAATCGAGAACAACCCCATCTTTTAATCGATAGCCAATACTTGTTAATGCCTGTTGTCAAATCTTAACCTTTCTTGTCATTATGTACACTCCATTTCCTCAGAAATATCGTCCCCGTACCCTATCCCAATTAACCGGACAGGAGTACATTCAAACAACCCTTTCTCACGCAATTCAAGGAAACAAAATTGCTCCAGCGTATTTGTTTACCGGAGAACGGGGGACTGGAAAAACCTCAACAGCACGAATTTTAGCGAAGTCCTTAAATTGCAGCGCTACTGACCAACCGACTGTTACTCCCTGCGGTCAATGTCAGTCCTGTCGTTCTATCGAAAAAGGAAGCAGTTTAGATGTCATGGAAATTGATGCAGCTTCCCATAACGGAGTTGAAGACGCTCGGAATTTGATTGAACGAGTCCACTTTGCTCCAGCTATCGGTCGTTACCGAATTTTTGTCTTAGATGAAGTTCATTGTCTCAGTTCCCAAGCTTTTAACGCTCTGCTCAAGTGTCTTGAAGAACCACCCGCTCATGTTGTCTTCATTCTCTGCACAACAGAAGCACATAAAGTGCTACCTACTATTGTCAGCCGATGTCAAGTGTTTCGGTTTCAGCCGCTTTCTGTTGCTGCGATTGTTCAGCATTTAACCATGATTGCTGAAAAAGAAGCCATCCCCATCACCTCATCGGCTAAAATTGCGATCGCTCGCGCCTGTGGGGGTGGACTGCGCGACGCCTTGCAATTACTGGGTCAGTTAAGCTTATTGGGACAAGAAATTACCCATTCTCAGGTTCTAGCGGTATCGGGTCGCGTTTCAGAGTCCGACTTGGTAACAATACTACACTGCATTAACACCGGAGACACCCTGAAGCTGCTACAACTGTCTCGCGAACTCCTGGATAGTGGAAAAACACCCCTGACTCTGCTAACTTCCTTGCTGAGTTGTTATCGAGACTTGCTGCTAGTCGCCAACGTCCCTGACTGTTCATCCTTACTCACCAGTGGTGTTTCTTATCCTAAACTGAAGGCGATCGCAAAAGCTTGGAGTCAATCTTCAATTGCTCAAGGTTTTGAACAATTAAGCGCTTCAGAATGGCAACTTAACAAAAGTGTGCAACCGAGTTTATGGTTAGAAGTTTGTTTACTGGGATTAATTCCTAAATCTTCTAAAACTAAACCCCGTAATAATCAAACTCACAAGCGAAATTCAACCTCTGTTTCCTCCTCAAAACCCATTGATCTAAAAACTACCATTTGGGAAACCGTGCTGTCAAAAGCATCTGAAAAGAACCGAGTTTTCCTGTCGGTTGCTTCCCTTGTGGAACTAACCCAGCAAAAAGCAATCTTAGCTGTACCTCCCCCATATCTTAACAAATTTAACCGCAATATTCGGAAGGTACAAAAACTATTTTTGGCAGCAACAGGAATTAACTATCAAGTCTTAATTCAGGAGGGAAATCAATGATTAGCTTGTTAGTCGGCGATGATCGGTATGCAATTTCAAAAAAACTCTTGACTTTCAAAAACATCCGTGACCCTGCTTGGCTTAGTTTCAACTATCATCGCTTTCATGCTTCTGCTGTAGATGAAGCCATTTATTGTGCTTTAACTCCGGCTTTTGGTTCAGTTAAAGCTAAATTAGTCATCGTGGAGGACTGCAACTTTAAACAGTTTGATGAAGCGGTGATGAATATTCTTCAATTGCTCCCAAAAGTTCCCCAATCAACTCATTTGATTTTTGTAGCTTCCAACCTTGACAAACGATTAAAAGTCTCAAAGTTTCTGCTCTCCCAAAGCCAACTGTTTGAATTCAATTTGATTGCACCTTGGCGAATTGATCTTATTGCCCAATATATCCGTACCCAAGCCCTTCGCATTGGTTTATCATTGGATAAAAATAGTGTAGAATATTTAGCTGCTGCTATTGGCAATGATTCAGCTAGAATTGAATCGGAACTGCAACTTCTCGCTATCTACAGTCAGGGTAAAAAGCTGAGTTTAAAACAAGTGCGTTCTCTCATTCCTTCCACTACCCAAAATAGTCTTCAATTAGCTACAGCGATTCGATCCAATAATGCCACAAAAGCTGTTAATTTACTCCAAGAACTCTTGACAAAAGAAACGTTTTCTGTTGCAATTTGTGCCAATCTCATTACCCAATTTAGAACTTGGTTATGGGTGAAAGCAACAATTGTTAAGGGAGTTAAATCTGATGCTGAAATAGCTAAAATTTGCCAAATTGCTAATTCTAAACGAGTTTATTTTCTTAAACAAGAGGTGCAAACGATTCCTTTACAATCCTTAGTCAAAGCTGTATCTCTGTTACTCGATTTAGAAATAGCTTTAAAACAAGGAAAACGAAACTTGCTGCTGTCTTCTATTCTGGCAATTACCCAACTTTTCGCAAAGAAGCCTGTTAAAACAGCAGCTAAATCGTTTTAATGATTAATATTCCCTTTACCAATCTCAGGTTTTTGTTAGCTAAGAATTAACAAAACTCTGGGATTATTTTTTATTAATAT
>JBMDYE010000595.1:0-15558 GCA_048595135.1 Planktothrix sp.
GATTTCAACTTCGGCTCATATTACCACCGAAGAAGAAGGTCAAGCACCCATCGCTCTCCCGATTACGGGAAATATTGATAAAGCTAAATTGTATGACAGTTTAGGAAAATTAGTCGATATTATTGTCGATGATACTTCAAAACCCGGTTATCAAGTCTCAACCATTATCGATTTAACGGAAGATCAACCGGAAATTGTCAGAAAAGGAAAAGGTTGGGAAGCCGTTCAAGAATGGATTGATGAGTAATTTTATTGATGAGGTGAAAGGTTATGATTGCTCAAGCTCAGAAAATCGAACTATTGGCAGTTTTCAAGAATAGCTTTTAATTGATCAATCTAGTCAGCACATTGAACAATTTACTAAAAAAGACACCGGAAAATGGTTATTCTGGGAATATGAAGGAGAAAATACAACGTTATCTCTGGTTTCGATTTCGTTGGAAATTTCTCTGGCTGATAGTTACGATAAAGTTGATTTTACCCAAATTGATGAAGCCGCATCGTCAGAAAATGAGGAGATTGACAGCACAAAGTCAGATTTGATAAACCCAACGAGTTGTTGAAATTGAGTGAGTGTTGAGATATCATAAATTAATAGTGAACAATCAAGAATACCGATAAAAATTAAGCAAGCGATCGCATCTTCTCCAACCTTCAAAAGCGATGTAATCCGAATCTATACCTCCTAAATCGGTTAGTCCGGTTGAGCAACGAAACCCAACAACGACAGCCAAGAGCGACTGTCTCCAAGTATTGAACCGTTCAATAAAACGATTATAGACATTGCCCCCTGTAGAGGGAAGCACCATGGCGCGTCTCTACCCAGTCTCAGGAACTCAAAATTACACTCTTCATTCTTTAGTAGGGTAAGTACCAGTTGGTCAACTGGTCTATTGATAGTTGCGACAACCCCATCAAAATCGGGTGTGATCATAGGTTAAAAACCAGGGTTAAAACATTAGCTACATAAGCTTTTCAGGGTGATGCACAATCCCTTCATGTAGCGAGATAAGAATGGCATCTGATCAGTTAATTCAGACAGTGGTACATCGCTATCCCTGTCTGACTGTTACTGCTCCTACTATTCAAAGTGTAGAGAGTTGAATCAGGAAACAGCCAACAACCTCTATACTCCCAACCTTCTGTACACGGTGCGTTACCCCAGGTAAAAACTATGTTTGCTCAAGATATTACTTCTATTTCTACTTCTGATTCTCAAGCCATTATCAATTCTATTAATCCTCAAGCTTTAGCGCAAATTTTATTACAAGAACTGCAAACAGCCGTGAAATCCATGCCTGCTAGTGGTCGGGCGGTAACGCTGCGGATGGCGCTAGAAGTCGAACGCATTTGCGAAAAAAGCAACCGCATTCAAACCTCTGGTGATGTGCAGATGTGGCAATTAAACTTAGCTCGCCATCGCTTGCAAAAGTGCCTGGAGTATTACAAACTCGGTTCTCGCCAAGGTCGGGTTGAACTGCATTCTAGTTTAGCGGCAATGGTGTATCGTCATGTTGCCTCCATTGAAGCGCAACTCAGTTTCCAAGCTCGTTACAACTTAATTGAAGACTTTCTGCAAGGGTTTTATATTGAGTCCCTGCGCGCCTTCCGTCGTGAACACCATTTAGAAGCAGACTACACCCCGAAAACCCGCTTAGAATTAGCCGAATACATGGCTTTTACCGAACAGTATGCCAAACGTCAGATTGGTTTACCCGGTCGCAACCGCCAACGGTTAATTGTGCTGCGCGCCCAAGGGTTTGCCAAAGGTCAACCCCCTGAAACTTCTATCGATATTGAGTTAGCCGTTGAAGGGGGCAAAACCGAAGAAGCCGAAGCCCAAAGCCGTTCTTCTGCAATGCAACAAGTCCGGGAACAGATGGTGTCTGAAACCGTTGATCCGTCCGAAGCGGTTCTGCGCGATCGCGTGATCTCTGAACTGGTAAAATACCTGGAATCCCAAGGACAAACCGACTGCGTTAAATACCTGAAGTTAAAAATGCAGGATATGCAAGCCTGCGATATTGACAAAGCCCTGGGGTTAACCGCTCGTCAACGGGACTATCTGCAACAACGGTTTAAATACCATGTGGAAAAATTTGCCCGCACGTCCAACTGGAAGCTTGTCCATGAATGGTTAGGCGCGGATGTTAACCAAAAGTTAGGAATGACCGCCCAACAATGGGAAGCCTTCCAAGCGAAATTATCCCCGGATCAGCAAAAGTTATTAAACCTGAAACGTACCGATGAAACGGACAAAGCGATCGCTTCTGCCCTCAAATGCACCCCCAAACAAGTGCAAAAACGTTGGGCAAAACTCCTCGACCTCGCTTTCAACTTCCGCAACAGTGAAGCATTAGCGTGAAAGGTTATACAGTCACTCCTCATCAGTCACCAGTCACCAGTGAAGCAGTTATTAGTCAGTAGCGCAAATACAACCAGAACAGGCAGGCTGTAAAAATATCTTCATTCACTCTTGACTGATAACTGATAACTGCTAACTGGTGACTGATGACTGGTGAGGAGTGACTGATAACTGACCACTATAAGTTTTTTAAATATAAAATTCTGAAATATTAACGCTATCTTGTAGCCAGTCCCGTATAAAAAAGATACAGTAGATCAGGTAACAGTTTATGAAGATTAAGACGGTATGAGTGTTAATCTAACGTTAGATCCTGAATCTTTATCTCAATGGTTTCACATCCAGAGCGGATTTGTGGAATCGCCATTATTGATACCACCGAGTCAAGATCGGTTGGCATTGCAACAGGTGTTTCAAACCTTGAATGCCAGAAGCTGCCCCACCTCCTATAATTTCCATTTACATACCAAACGGTCTGACGGACAACTCGCTCCCTCAGAAGTGATTCAGCAAGCGCTCGCCATTGGTTTAAAAGGACTGGCGATCACGGATCATCATACCGCCCAAGGTTACAAAGACGCCCAACAGTGGTTAGACGAATGGAAACAAAACCACCCTGACCAAGCACACAAAGCCCCCCATCTCTGGACAGGCGTTGAAATCAATGCCGAATTACTTGGGGTGGATGTGCATATTCTCGGTTATGCCTTTGACCCTGACGCGTCTTGTTTGCAACCGTATTTGCTCGGTTCCCGCACCATTGGAGAAATTTATCAAGCTCAAAACGTAATTGCTGCCATTCAACAGGCTGGCGGGTTTGCCGTTCTTGCTCACCCCGCCCGTTATCGGCTTCCAGCGGCGGATTTAATTGTGGCAGCGGCTCGTTTAGGCATTGATGGGGTAGAAGTTTACTATGCCTATCGCAACAGTAATCCTTGGTTGCCCAGTGCTAAAATTACTAATCAAGTTAAACAACTGGCAGATTCCTTTGGTTTATTGAACACCTGTGGCACAGACACTCATGGTCGGGATATGTTACTGCGGGTTTAACCGAATGTCCATTAAAATATGTCAGTCTACGTTTCTGCGTTCATTAAGATTACTACAGCAACTTTTGGACAGTCTGCTATTGTTTCTCCAGGAAATACCGTTTAAACTACGCAACGACATGATCAGAAACGACTGTCCAAATCTCTGGCTCATCTTCTTTTTTGTTTAATTGAATCCAACCTCGCACCGAGTTAATTAAATAAATTGTTGGAATATTGCATAACGTGGTTAATGAGATCATTTGTTCCTGAATTTTACCCTCAGCTAGCAGTTTTCCCCGTAAAGTTCCCCCTAACAAACCACAATTCACAGGCGGTGTTATTAACCCTGTTTTAGTGGGAATGATCAGATTGGCAATGGTTGATTCTGTCACCATTCCTGCTTCGTTCCATAGGATGACGTCTTGACAGTTAGATTGGGATGCCAAAGCAATTTGATAGGCAGTTCGCTCAGTGGTTTTATGATATAAAAAAATGTTTTGATGATCAATTGGTAATGTGGCAATTCCCACCCTTGTCCCTATTTTAAATAATCCTGAATTTAAAGGTTGTGCATTCAGGGTGATTGTCCCATCTTTTGAAAGTTTAAGCCTAACTTTATGGGGAATTAATTCTAAGGTTTTAGCAAAACGTTCTAAGGCTTCATTAACCTGAAATAAGGAAAGGGTAAAGTTAAAATATTGAGCAGATTTTTCTAATCTTTGCAGATGTTCTGATAACAAAAAATATCCCGGTTCGGGTTCCCAACGCAAAGATTCCAGTAATTCAAAATCAGGCGGTTTTGGGTTCATCTCCCGATTTATTTCGTTAACCCGTGTTCTAAGGCAAAGCGAACTAATTCGGTGCGACTATTGGTTCCGGTTTTTGTAAATAAACGACTGACATATTTTTCCACATTTCTAACGCTGGTATCCAACTCACGGGCAATTTCTTTATTCATTAACCCTTGAGCTACTAAATCCAAAACACTTTGTTCACGAGGCGTTAAATCAATTTTAATCGGGGAAGGACTTTGGGTTATACCATTTTTTCCTTTTAATATATTTTCAATTCGAGCAATTTGACCAAATAAGGTTGAAAGATCAGGATTTCCATCCCCACTATCCGCCCGAACTGCCGCCCGTCGGGCTAATAAATTTTTAATAATCACCACTAATTCTTCAGGATCAAAGGGTTTTGAAAGATAAGCATCACATCCGGCTTGATAGCCTTGAATGCGATCGGTTGTCATCCCTTTTGCGGTTAGAAAAACAACGGGTAAAGCTTTAAAACGGGGGTCTTCTCGGAGTTGCTGGAGAAATTGATAGCCATTAACTTCCGGCATCATAATATCTGAAATGACCAAATCTGGTAAGTTTTGTTGCAGCAGTTCCCACCCTTGTTTCGCATTACTCGCAACATCAACAGTAAAATTACTATCTTCTAAATAAGCTTGTACGGCATCTCTCAGTCCCGGTTCATCATCTACTAATAATAATCGAGCCGGAATTTGGGGAACTTCCTCATTGGATGAATTAGAATTATTATTCTCAGTTTGGTTTGACATCTATTGCACCTGTCCCTAATTTCTTCCTACTTTAGCGAAATCTCTATAGTAATTATACCTGCTATCAGGACGGTTTTTACGATCTTAACCGTACTTGACAAAAAGTAGATTTTATAAATCAGAAGCTCAAAACTGGTTTCTTAGTCCCTACTGTAATCGCTGTAAACCGGAATCTTGTTAAAATATCAAGATTTTGTGACATATCCTTGAGAACTTTCAAAATTTCTGTAACAATGAATACAGAATCAAAAAACACCCGTATTACCTCTGTTGGCTAATCCAGATCCCAAAGCAAGATGAAACCGGGAAATTAATCTTTATTTATCGGGTTTCAGTACGAATGAAAGAAACTTGATCCTTTACTCAGGAAGATCAGGGTTGTTTCTGATGGCTGAATAAATTTTAGGCGGAGCGTTGACTATGAAAACTCAATGGCAAATATACCAAGAATTAGAACAAATTCCTAACGGAACTTTCCCCCCGGCAACGAATAAGTTAATGGTGGCTTTTTACCAAAGTCAGTTTTGGCGGAATTTGTTAAACCGTCGTTATCAAGATTTATCTGATTCAGAAAAAATTAAACATCTTCAACACTGTTTTAATTTAAACACAACTGATTTAGATAAAATTGAAAAATTTACCTTATGGCGGGTAATTTGGGCGATTTTAAATCAACCCATTCATTTCCCTAACTTGTTCTCTTCTCATGAACCTTATGTTTGGACAAGTTCTAATCATTTTGGTCAACTAATCTGGCATATTTTCGATCCCAAAACAGGCAATACTTTAGAATTAGATTCTGAAGAACAAGTCTTAGTTTGGTTAGAAAAACGATATGATTAGAATTAAGAATTAAGAATCGCGTAGCGTCCTGAGTGGAACGAAGGATCAGAAACAAGAAATAAGGTGATAAATTGCTCCTCTTTTTTCCCTTCTTATTCCTCCTGTTCTCTGCCTCATCCCTCCTGCCTCCTTCTAACTTTTCTTAAAGATTGAATGGTGGAAAGGGTGTGTTTGGAAACTTGCTCAATTTCGGCTGCGGTGGTGAAGCGACCTAAACCAAAACGAACGGAAGCAAAAGCTAATTCTTCTGAACGTCCGATAGCGCGTAAAACGTGGGAGGGTTCAATTTTTGCTGAGGTACAAGCGGAACCGGAAGAAACCGCCATGATCGGTTGTAATCCTAATAGTAAAGCTTGACCATCAACCCCGCCAATACTAATGTTTAAATTGCCTGCTAACCGTTGAGTTGGATGACCATTTAACGTTATATTTTCTAAGGTTGATAATTGTTCCCATAATTGGTGTTTTAACTGAATTAATCGTTGGGTTTCTGAAGGGATTTCGGGGATAGCAATTTCCAGGGCTTTTGCAAATCCCACAATTTGGGGCGTGGATAAGGTTCCTGAACGTAACCCCCGTTCATGTCCTCCCCCATGAAATTGGGCGGCTAATTTAACTCTGGGATTTCGCCGTCTCACATATAACGCGCCGATGCCTTTTGGCCCATAAATTTTATGAGCCGTTAACGACATTAAATCAATGTTCATTTCTTGAACATCTAAGGGAATTTTGCCAATCGCCTGAGCCGCATCAGTATGAAATAAAATCGAATGCTGATGACAAAGTTCTCCGATTTTTTCTAAGGGTTGAATCACGCCAATTTCGTTATTGGCTGCCATCACAGACACTAAAATTGTATCGGGTCGCAACGCTTTTTCTAAGTCCGTTAAATCAATTAATCCATCTTCTTGAACGGGTAACTGAGTAATTTCAAATCCTAATGTGGCTAAATATTGGCAAGGATCAAGAACAGCGTTGTGTTCAGTCGCCACTGTAATAATATGCCGACCTTGATTAAAATAAGCTTCGGCGACGCCTTTCAAGGCTAAATTATCGGATTCGGTTGCACCACTGGTAAAAATAATTTCTTCCGGTTCAGCATTAATCGCTTCTGCAATAATTTCTCTGGCTTTTTTAACAGCAGCTTCTGCTTCCCATCCATATAGATGATTAATACTAGCCGGGTTGCCAAAATAATCAGTAAAATAAGGTAACATCGCCTCTAAAACCCGGGGATCGAGTGGGGTTGTGGCATTGCAGTCAAGATAAATTGGACGCTGGGACATAAAGATTTTAACGTTGAGATGTTAGATTATGAATAAAGTTAAAGTTTAAGTTTTAAAGTTTAACCCATGAACCATTTAATATTATATAATAGAGGATAAACTGGTGTTAAACGCTGATAAGTTATGACCGAATCAACAAACGCTATTGATCTGTTTCGCACAGCTTACGAAAATCGTTATACTTGGGATTCTAACTTCCCCGGTTACAGCGCAGATCTGATGCTTAAACAAGGCGATGAAGTCTACACAGGTCAAATTCAGATTAAGGGTGACCTCACGGTAGAAGTAACGGGAATTGAAGATGAAGAGGTCAAACAAAGCGTCTATACTCAATTGCGAGATGTGATTACCCATCGCAAGCGCTCGACCTTTGAACAAGCTCATGGCAAAAATAAATTTAGTTTAGGGGAAACCGACGAAACGGGCGCCATAGAAATTCTCGTTGAAGGTGACGCGATGGGGTCAAATTATAAAGTTCGAGGTCGAGAAATTTCAATGGTGAGTCGCGTTATGGGTCGGATGGCATTTGTCATCAATACCCATGAAAGTTTAGACACAGGAGAAGGGTACGTTTCTCGCCGTTATGATGTCGTTTTCCGGAATCCTCAAACCCAAGAGGTGATTCGCGAATTGGAGTTTGAAGATATTTTTGAACAAGTTGGCAACTATTACATTATGACACGCCAAGTTGTTCATTCTAAGGAACAGGAGAAGGTTATTACCACAGAGTTTAACTACTCTAATGTGAAATTACTGGAACCCGTTGCCGTTTAAACCTAAATTTTTTTAGCTTAGTTTGTGTTTTAACTCAGAACTAACGCTAGGATCAAAATAGAATTCCGTTTTTCTACATTCTAGAACCAAGGTAAACTATGACACTAGCACTAACAGAAGAAAACGTTGAGACTGTTTTAGATGAACTGCGCCCCTATCTGATGGCAGATGGGGGAAACGTGGAAGTTGTTGAACTTGATGGGCCGATTGTCCGACTCCGCCTTCAAGGTGCCTGTGGTTCTTGCCCCAGTTCTACCATGACTTTAAAAATGGGAATTGAACGCCGCCTCAAGGAAAAAATTCCTGAAATTTCCGAAGTTGAAGCGGTTAACCCCTAAAGAGTTTAATTTTTAATTCAAAGAACAAAGTTCAAACAAGTTTGATTCTGAATTTTGAACTTTGTTCTTCACAAAAACTAAACTCGAAATCCCTGAATTCTTGCTGTCTCTTCATGCATATTTTATTAGTAGAAGATGATCGCTATATTGCCCAGGCGTTGGCTACAACTTTAGCTAACCAAAATTATAACGTGGATTGGTCAGCCGATGGCATCCTGGCTTGGGAAAGAACTCAAAATACCAGTTATGATTTAATCATTTTAGATGTGGGTTTACCTCAGTTAGATGGGATTAGTTTATGCAAAAAGTTGCGATCGCATAATATTACAGCCCCAATTTTATTATTAACAGCTTACGATCAACCGGAAGATAAAATCAAAGGATTTGAAGCAGGGGCGGATGATTATGTTGTCAAACCATTTGATATGCAGGAATTGACAGCTAGAATCAAAGCCATGTTACGGCGTCATCAACAAACGCCCCCAGTCATCTTAGAATGGGAAAATTTACGTCTTAATACGAATACTTGCGAAGTGACTTATCAAGATACAACCTTAAATTTAACCCCGAAAGAATATGGATTATTAGAACTTTTTTTACAACATCACCAGCGAGTTTTTAGTTTAGATAATATTTTAGATCAATTGTGGACGTATGAAGATCCCCCCAGTGAAAATACAGTCCGAGCCCATATTAAAGGACTGCGACACAAACTAAAAATAGCAGGAGCACCAGGAGATTTAATTGAAACCGTTTATGGCTTGGGATATCGTCTCAAACAACACCTTCCTCAAAAACTTTCATCTTCCCCCCCCCTAGAACCTAAACCCTCTTTCATTAAGCCAGAATTTCATCAAGCGATTACCCAAATTTGGGAACGGTATAAAGATAAAATTTGCGATCGGATCACGGTTTTAGAACAAGTTTCAACAGCCATTCATCAGGGAGAACTGAATCAAACATTACGCCAACAAGGACAACAAGAAGCGCATAAATTAGCGGGATCGTTAGGAACATTTGGATTAAGCAAAGGTTCAGTTTTAGCGAGAGAAATTGAACATTTATTTCAACGATCAGCCGTTTTTACGTCAGAAGAAATCTTACATTTTCATCAATTGGTAGTGAAACTTCGCCATGAAGTTGAAACAAATAATCACCATTTATCACCTCCTTCCCCCGCTAAACAGTCCCCTCAACTGCCCTCAATTCCGATCGGTTCATCTCGTTTCCTTTGGATTATTAGTTCTGATCAAATCTTAGTCCAAACCGCCACATCAACAGCTTTAAAATTCAACCTTTCTCCTCAAGTGATTGCTGATTTATCTCTCTTAGAAGAACTGCGAAATAACCTACAACAAACCCCGGCTCCTCCCATTGTCTTACTCGATTTTGATTTAGATTTTTCTGCTCCCCTTCTTCCCTTAATGGCTCAAAATCCGCCCTTCTTACCTGTTATTGTTTTAACCCAACAAAAAGACTTAACTCAACGGGTGAAGGTGGCTCAAGCGGGAGGAAGGGCATTTTTAGAAAAACCCATTACTTCAGAAGAAATCATTCAAGCTATCAGTAGTATTTTATGCCAAAGCGACAAGGTGAACGCCAAAGTTCTAATTGTTGATGATGAACCCCTGATTTTATACACCCTAGAAACGTTATTGAAACCTTGGGGAATTAGCACCTTTAGCGTTAACGATCCGCGACAGTTTTGGGAAATGTTAGAATCAACGGCACCTGATTTATTAATTTTAGATATTGAAATGCCCTATTTAGATGGAATAGAATTGTGTCGCGTGGTTCGGGCTGATCCCAGGTGGAACCGTTTACCTGTGATTTTTCTGAGCGCCCATAGTCATCAAATGATCCAACATCAAGTGTTTAGTGTTGGCGCAGATGATTATTTAACTAAACCCATTGAAGAATCTACCGTGATTAATCGGATTTTAAATCGATTAAGGCGCGCTCAGAGTCTTCGAGATTTCCAACTTTAAATTCCATCTCATCCTCTTGTCTTCAACGCTTAATTTTTTCATAAAATTTCTAAGTTTTTATAAAATTATCAAATTTACCTCTAATTTTATCAATATGGTTAAAAAAAACTCACTAACTGAAGCACAATTAATTACCTCACTACAAGCGATCAATCAACGATTACTTCAAGAAATCAAAGAACGCCAACGTATTGAAGAAGAATTACGAGAAAACTCCGAACGCTTGCGAACCTTAATTAATGCCATGCCAGATTTAGTTTGTTTTAAAGATGGTTCAGGAAAATGGCTAGAAGCTAATCATGCTATGTTAGATTTATTTCAAATTAAAGGGTTGGATTATCGAGGAAAATCCGATCAGGAATTAGCAGAATTATTAGAAAAAAACCAGCAAATTACCGTCTATCGAGATGCGTTACTGACTTGTCATCAAACCGATGAAGAAGCTTGGCAAGCTCAACATTTGTCTCGACAGGAAGAAACAATTCCTCAACCCGATGGAACAGTCAAAATTTTTGATGTGATTAAAGTTCCCCTCTTTCAGAGTAACGGAGAACGAAAAGGATTAGTCGTGTTAGGGCGAGATATCACGGAACGCAAACAAGCGGAAATGGCTTATAAACATTTAGCCGCCATGGTAGAATCTTCCGATGATGCTATTGTGGGTAAGACTTTAGATGGAAAAATTATTAGTTGGAATCAAGGCGCAGAACAAATTTATGGCTATTCAGAAAATGAAGTTAAAAATCGTTCATTTTGCTTTTTAAGTTTACCCGAACGCGCTAACGAAATCCCGCAAATTCTAACTAATATTCATTCTTCAGGTGGCAGTATTGATCATTATGAAACCATTCATATTCGCAAAGATGGTCAAAAAATTGATGTTTCTTTAACGATTTCCCCCATCAAAGATAGTACAGGAAAACTTACCGGAATTTCAACTATTTCACGGGATATTAGTTATCGGAAACGCGTCGAAAAAAATCTGGAACAACTGCGTCATCAAAATGAACTGATTTTAAATTCAGCAGGGGAAGGAATTTGTGGTTTAAATCGAGAGGGAAAAATTACCTTTGTCAATCCTTCCGCCGCTCGAATGACTGGATATACTGTTCGACAATTAGTGATGAGTGATTGGCGGAATATTACCGGGGATGATTTATCCTCTCAAATTTTTGCTACCTTAGAAGATGGCAAAGTTCGACATATTTCTAATGAGGTATTTTGGCATCGAGATAATCGTTGTTTTCCCGTTGAATATGTTAGTACCCCCATTCACGATCAAGGAGAAATTGTAGGGGCTGTGGTGACGTTTAAAGATATTACAGAACGTCAAGCAATGGAACGAATGAAAGATGAGTTTATTTCTGTTGTCAGCCATGAATTGCGAACCCCCCTAACTTCTATTCATGGTGCTTTAGGATTATTATCCAGTGGAATGTTAGATAGTCAGCCACAACGGGCAAGACGAATGTTAGAAATTGCCGTAACCAATACAACCCGTTTAGTCCGTCTAATAAATGATATTTTAGATTTAGAACGAATGCAATCCGGTCAAATTACGCTAGAAAAACAACCTTGTAATTTGGCTGATTTAATGATACAAGCCACGAATGAAATGATGGGAATGGCAGAAAAAGCCAAGGTTAATTTGTCCATTAAACCGTTATCGGTTTATTTATTGGTAGCATCTGATCGCCTGATTCAAATGTTAACAAATCTCCTCAGTAATGCCATTCGTTTCTCTACGGCTGGTAGTTTCGTTTCCTTTGAAGCTGAACTGCAAAACACGTCAACGTTGTCTCCTTCTCCTGTAGAAGTATTAATTACCGTTAAAGATCAAGGACGTGGCATTCCTCGCGATAAACTGGAAACAATTTTTGGTCGCTTTCAACAGGTAGACGCTTCTGATTCTCGTCAGAAAGGAGGCACAGGTTTAGGATTAGCAATCTGTCGAACCATCGTACAGCAACATGGCGGTCATATTTGGGCAGAAAGTACCCTCGGACAAGGCAGTACATTTTTTGTTCGCTTACCCGTTCTAACCGATGAAGTAGAATTAGGAATTAAGAATTAAGAATTAAGAATTAAGAATTAAGAATTAAGAGGGAATAGGTATTAAAGTAATAAATAGTAAATTTCCTCCCCTGCTCCCTCCGCTCCGTCCGCTCCCTCCGCTCCCTCCGCTCCTGGTTCCGTATCCTAAAATGGCATGAATACAAAACGAATTTTGCTAATTGATGATGAAGACGATATTCGAGAAGTAGCCCAATTGAGTTTAGAAATGGTCGGAGGTTGGGACGTTATTTTAGCGAGTTCGGGTCGTGAAGGTTTGGAACAAGCAAAAACACAGCAACCAGATGCTATTTTATTAGATGTGATGATGCCCGAATTGGATGGGTTAGCTACATTTCAACAGTTACAAGCGGATCAAACCACTCAGCACATCCCCGTTATTTTACTCACCGCCAAAGTACAATCCACCGACCAACGAAAATTTGCTCAGTTAGGGGTCAGTGGTGTGATTACTAAACCTTTTGAACCCTTAAGCCTTGCAGAAACAGTGGCAACCCTTCTTAATTGGAATTTCGGCTAATTTCCTGAGCGGGAGACAAGGGGACAAGGGAAAAATGCTTTTCTTGTTTCTTTCAACTGATCACTGGTGATGTGTCCGACTGATCACGGGTGACTGTAACGAAATACTAACTTCTGTAACAGTCTTTGATGGATTCACAAGTTCTTCATGTTTTCCATTTATCTTAAGTAGTATAGTCTACCGACTTCAATAAACGACTTGAAGATCACCTAGGAGGCAAAAGCAATGCCCTCAGTTTATTTACTTCTATTATCCTTTGCCTTGGGCTCTATATGGGTTTATTTACAAACGGCTAACGATATTCCTTTTGTGCTAGCTGGATTAATAGGATTAATTTGCCTAGTCTGGGGTTTCGCTTTTGTACACTGGAGTATTCAGCTTTTAATCATCGTCGGATTATGGCGATTATACAGATCATATATGTCTGGGGAGACCGGCTTAAGTTAGCCTTGCTTAATCATTATTTATTAATGCTTCTCTTCACTTAAAAAATCCCTCAACATTGGAATGTTTGAGGGATTCTATATTTTTAGAGTGGTTCTATGTCTCTGTTAGTTTCTGAGGAGAGAAACTAAAAACTCAGAGATTCGTAACGTAACGATTAACCAATGAATTACATTAAACCGAGTTGAGACAGAATACCTTGACCTGTCAGGAATTCTGTGGCTAGACCAATGGCGAATCCTAACATGGCTAAACGGCCGTTCCAAGTTTCAGCGAACTGAGTAAAGCCAAACTTTGTTTCTTTGGTTTCCATCTTGAACTACTCCTGTGCCTAAGTCAACTACATAAAACTTAACATAAGCAAGGTCAAGTTTGCAACTTTTTGTTAAGGTAGGTTGACAAAAAAAATAAAGTATGGGTTTCTATAGGGCTACGAGCCAGGGGACAAGGGGACGAGGGGAAGGGGGGAGACATTCCATTGCCCATTGCCCATTGCCCATTGCCCATTCCCTATTCCCTTAATTCTTATTTTGTAGAATTGGAATTTCGATGAGAAATTCTGAACCCTCTCCTAACTTAGAAAAACATTTTAATTCCCCTTCATGTCTTTCTACAATAATTTGATAACTAATGGCTAATCCTAATCCTGTTCCCTTGCCAACGGGTTTGGTTGTAAAAAAGGGATCAAATAATTTACTTTGTACCTCGGCGGTCATTCCAATGCCATTATCGGCAATTGTAATTTGCACTATTTTAGCATCAATTACCTTTGTAGAAAGGGTGATTTGAGGCTGCCAATCGGAGGCAATCTCCCAATTAACCGGAAGAACATATTGCATTTCTCGTTCTTGTAAGGCATCAATGGCATTAGAAATTAAATTCATAAAGACTTGATTGATTTGACCCGCATAACATTCGATTAAAGGCAAATCCCCATACTCTTTAATCACTTGAATTTCTCGTAACGCTGCCCCCTCCTTGAATCGATTTTGCAAAATCATTAATGTATTTTCCAAACCCTCATGCAAATTGACTTTTTTAACCGCTGCTTCATCCAAACGAGAAAAATTTCGCAACGACAAAACAATTTCTTGAATGCGACTCGCCCCCCCACGCATGGAATTCAGAAGTTTAGGTAAATCCTGCTGTAGAAATTCTAGCTCAACTTCTTTCAAAGCTTCTTTCACAGCATCCATCGGTTCAGGATAACACTGTTGATAAACTTGAATTAAACTTAATAAGTCTTCAAAGTATTGACTCGCATAGCTCACATTCCCATAAATAAAGTTAATCGGATTATTAATTTCGTGAGCAACACCCGCCACCAACTGACCTAAAGATGACATTTTTTCCGTTTGAATTAAATGGGCTTGCGCTTGTTTTAATTTTAGTAATGTAGCTTCTAATTCTAAGGTTTGTGCTTTTGCTAAAGCGGCGGCTTCCCGACTTTTTTCATACAGTTGGGCTTGATTAATTGCGATCGCCACTTGGTCTGTGACCGCCTTTAATAACTCCACCTCACTATCCGTCCATTGTCGTTTCTGTTCATCATTTCCACAAATTAATAAACCAATTTCCCCAATTTGGGTTTGAACCGGAATCACTAAAACAGAAGTTAATCCAAATTTTTTAATAAAAGATTTCTTCTCACAATCCGGTAAACTTTGCACATCATCAATGCGGCTAATTTGTAAATGCAAATATCTTTCCGACCAATTGCCGCCCTGTTCTAGGGGATAACGACCCATTAAACTCGGAAGATGGGGATTTTTAGCTTCTGTCACCACTTCCCAATAAGCTTGATTCTGACTGTTTACTTGTAAACTTTTTTCCTGAAGATAGCAAGAAAATTTAGTTGAATTTAATCCCCCATAACGATACCAAGAAAAGTAACACCGATCAACATCCATAAACTCCCAAACTTTCAAAACCGTTGTTTCTAAAATTGTGTTTAAATCCAGCGAATCCCGAATTTGATTTGCCAGATAGTTAATTAATTTTTCCTGTTGTGCCAGTTGCCGAAATCGAGCTTCTGATTGTTCTAAAGCCAATTGAGCCTTTTTATTTTCTGTAATATCAACCGCTAACCCAATCAAACCAATGACTTGTCCATCTTCATCTTTGATTTTTGCTTTTAAAACATCTAAATCATGCCATTTCCCATCAGCTAACTGTAAAGTTTCATGGGAACGATGAGGAGTATCTTGCGCCCAACAAGCTGCATCCGATGCCCTACAATTCGCCGATTCTTTTTCTCCTAAAATTTCTGCATAATGGGCAGCAGCTAAAAATCGTTCTTCAGGAACTCCTACCTGTTCACAAAAGGTTTTAT
>JBMDYE010000596.1:0-2535 GCA_048595135.1 Planktothrix sp.
CTCATACTCCTGTTGTTCAGTCTCAAATAGGCCAGGAGAACGACTTAAACTATAGCGTGGCACTTTAAGTTTGTCTTTCTCCTTATCCCTTTGAGCCAATAGAGATTGAGGTAAGCTGGCTTGAGAACTCAAAGACGGGGAAGACTCCGAGTGAAGAGCAGTTAGTCTCTGCTCCCATTGTTGTTGTGCTTTTGGTTTTTGCTGGAGGCGAAGTTGTTGCTCAATCGCCTTTAATGTATAACTCTCAACCAATTGATAGCCAGCCAAGTGAATCCCATTCAGTTTATATTGAATTCCCTGGGAACTCAACGCTGATACAACTCCCCTGGATTGAAGGGCTTTCGTCAGTTCCCTAATGGAGGTACTATCCACAACAGTTTCATCCACAGCCTGCTGAAGAAGTTGCCGAACATTCGGTTGAGGTTGTTGCGTGCGGGGATGATTTAGATTTAGAAACTCTGCCGTTTCCCGTGCTAAACGTTGAACTTGCCCTTTGGAATTACTACGTTTAGCAACTTCCCAAGAGCAAGGCACAGAAGTTAAACCATAGCATTTCTCCAAATGTCTGAGGATCGTCTCGGTTTTGGGGTAGTCCCACCAAACATTAGCGACTTCTCCTGTACTGCTGACTAAATTAATGACTAAATGGACGTGGGGACGCATAGAACCATCGGGGTAAGTGGCATCCCTATGAAGTACCGCAATATATTGATGCTCTGCTAGATGACGTTGCTTTAATAAATCCTTGATCAAATTAAGCCATTGAGCCGTAGATAAACAGTCTCCTTGTGCTGGAGAAATGCTAAGGTGATACACTGGCTTTTTCACTCTAGGATTAGTTGCTGCTGTCACTCTAAACGCCTTTGCTAAGTCGGTTAATTCTCCGTATGCACTCGCTACATTAGTCATCATCAATTCGGCATTGGGCTTGCCCATCACATAGCGCAATACTCCTGTAAAGTTAGAGCCACGGGTAATGTTGGCAATCATAAGGACACCTTATAAAGTTCTGACAGCAGTTGGGCAATGCTAACAGCCCGTTCACTAATATCGGGGTGGTTAGTGCTGCGGGCGATCGCATTCAAGGCACTCAGTTCCTCCACAAGCTTTGACACCAAGATAGAAAGAGTTGTCTTTGAGGAATGAGTCGGAGGGCGAAGTAAATTGCGGCTCAAACTACAACGGCGCAGATACTCAGAGATGGAAAGCTTACACTCTGTTGAATATTGCTGCAACAAAAGCAACTCAGCTTCACTAACGCGCACATCAATTCGTTTGAGTTTAGATTGATTGAGAAATTTAGTAGGATTTTTCATAGCCTTAAATTAGCCAAGATTTTAATGAACCTAACTCTAACTTTAGATATACTTATGTACGGACAATCCTATTGCTTGCTACTTCAATTCTTCTCTGAAAACCTAAAGCTTTGTCTAAAACTGTCGTGAGTAGAGGGGGAGCGATTTATGCCCAAATTGTAGTGAACTGTGAGTAATTCCTGCACTAATTATCACCTAATCACTGTCAAAAAGTTGGGTGAGAGCAGCAGATCATGAAGAAAGTAGGTGGGAGTAAGTGCCAACTCGACTCAAAAAAGTGCAAAAACTTCTATTAAATGCACAATTAGGTGCAGAAAAACCTCATGAAATTCTGAGTAAAAATACCGAACAGGCAGTGAGAGAGGTAGGGAAAAAAATACAACGAGACTCATCAAATTTTTGTCGGATTTAGGAGACCCCTTCCTCAAAGTCATCGTGCAAGTTCCTAATCATCCTCCTCAAAAACTGATGAGGGGAGCGAGAGAGGATATGATGAGTTATCTTATAATTACTTTAGGTGAGCAGATGCGCTCCTGGTCAGCTTTTAGATGAGGAGATAGAAGCAGTTAGCTAAGGTTAGTTTTAGTCTGGGTGGTTAATTGCTCAACTAATGGTTACGGAGGTTTTATGATGACTTTTCAAGAAATAATTGATTCTATAATAGAATATAACTGTAGAATTGGGAAATTTTAAATTTATGCAACTTACCATTAATTTGCCGGATCAGTTAACCGAAAAAATAGGAGATCAATGGGGAGATTTACAACAAAAGATTATTGCTAATCTTGTGTTAAATGCTTTAAAGGAAGGATTGATTAATTTTGAGGAGCTAAAAGAGATACTCAATTTTTTTTCTGATGCTGAAATCAAGGAATTTTTAAAACAAAACAATATGCTTCACTCTGGCGGAATACTTAATCTATATGGTGCTTGTCCTGATCTCGACTTTTTAGAAGACGATTTAGGAATTTCTAATGATATAGATGAGACTTTAATAGAGGTTATTGATGAGCAATAATTCTTTAATTTATTTGCTAGATACAAATGTTTTTATCCTGTATCTGAAGGGTAGATCACAGAATATCAATGATCATATTGATAATTTAGAACCTGAAAAAATAGCGGTTTGTTCTGTGGTTAAGGCTGAGTTATTTTATGGGTCTATAAAAAGTAATAACCCTAAAAAAAGCTTAAATTTTCAAAAATCCTTTCTGTCACA
>JBMDYE010000597.1:0-4221 GCA_048595135.1 Planktothrix sp.
TAATCTTGCCAGAAACCCAATCCCGCCGTTTTAAACTAATATGGCTTAGGAAGTTAGCCGCTCGAAGAACAATCACTGCATGGGGTTGATAAGATTCTGATTCAATGAGCAAGATAGGTGTCACAATTCCCATACAAGAAATTGAAACGCCTTCGTTCTGAGAAATCGCATTATTCGCTAAATTCCAAACTCTCGTCGCCGATTTCTCCGCATCTGTGAGTTGGGCATCTTCTTTATCCCAAAAAGCTGTTTTGATTCCTTTCCAGAGATAAGCTCTGAATTGCTGAGGAGTCGAACCCAGATACCATTTAATAAATTCACTATCGAGATCTGAAGGTTTCTTCTTACCTAAGAAAAGCGGATGGTAATAAGTTTGTTCATCATCGCCATCATTGTTATAGAGGTCAAGTTTTTTTGAACTAAAGACTTCAGTTTTAATTGTGAATAATTGTGCAAGAGGTTGCATGAGAGTTACCAAAAAACAACTACTATCTTTTCGCGATAGCGTTCTCAGACATAGAGTTGCTGATCGGATTGCACTTTATTAAAAAAAGCCCCAATCTCACAAGGAGACTGAAGCTTTTAGGTTAACTAGAATACAGGATTATCATCGCTGTCATTGCTTTCTTGATATTGGTTATTACCATTACCGTTACCATTGCGATAATTGGATTTACGAGAATAGTAATCTTGACGGATTTCTTTGATTTCAGCTTCAGAATAGCCAAGAGACTTAACAAGCTTTTGAACCTTGAGCAAATCCATTTGATGAACTTCATAAGAATCCCATTCAGCAGAAAAGACTTCATAAAGTTTAAGACCTTTAAGCGGTTCTTCACCTTCAGCAGGCTTATATTTGGCTTTATAGTCTTGCCAAGCTAAGATTCGCAAACCATCGACGAGGAGAGAGCATTCTTTTTCAGATTTAGAAGGAATAGCAATCATGGTAAGTAAACTCCCAAAAATTAACTACCCTCCCTTGGCGACAGCCACCCTCACCGATTAAATTGCGGTAACTTTTATTAGAAAACCCACTTCATAAACCAATCCTGAGTTTTCAACCATTGGATGTAGAAACAATTGAGAAATATGTTAAGCTTTGAATAGGTTGAGTTTTAATCACCATCATCAAGGAGATAAAACATGATACCCTTAATTTTAAATAATCCAGAAATTGCCCCGATTACCGATGAACAATTTTATCAACTTTGTGCTGCTAACCGGGAATTAAAATTAGAACGAACCGCTAAAGGAGACTTAATTATTATGCCACCCACCGGAGGGGGAACTGGAAAACGCAACTCAGATATTAACCTAGATTTAGGGTTATGGAATCGACAAACAAAATTAGGAATTGTCTTTGATTCTTCCACTTGTTTTAAACTTCCTAATGGTGGAGAGCGTTCCCCCGATGCGTCTTGGATACCGTTAGCAAAATGGGAAGCTTTGACCCCCGAACAGCAAGAGAAATTCCCGCCTATCTGTCCTGATTTTATCATAGAATTGCGTTCCCCAAGTGATTCTTTAAAACCCCTCCAAGAAAAAATGCAGGAATATATGGATAATGGTTGTCGGTTAGGTTGGTTAATTAATCGCCAAAACCGCCAAGTGGAAATTTATCGTCAGGGACAAGAAAAGGAAATTTTAGAAAATCCCTTAACCTTATCAGGAGAAGAGATTTTACCCGGATTTGTTTTAAATCTTCACTTGATTTGGTAAAAGAACGATGAAGTGTTCTCTAAAACCGATTTGTTTGCCGTTACCGATTTGAATCATTGAACTTACTTCTTCTAACAACTTCAATTTCCCACACAGAATAAGTTAAAATCAAAGGAACTCTTCTAACTAAGTAACGCCCAGGAAAACGAACCATAATCCCATCATCACCGATTGAAAAGATTATTCCTATTTTACCACATAAATTATATTCTCCACTGGAATCAAATCCGGTAATCTTAACTTTCTGATTCCTCTTAAACTTAGGAAATAACGGCAACTCTAACTGAATATACTTGTTGCTAATTTTAGGTTTCATAACTCCTCAATTGACAAAAAAATAAACCAACAACTTATGCTGCTGCTGGTTTATTGACTCTACGGATTAAAGTTTTCGTGCAAATACCGATGTGCAGATTCAATCAATTCCTCGCTTCTTTCAAGGTTTCAATTCTCATTCCTCAATCAAGAAATGTTATAACGCTATTGATTTTGTTACTGGTTATCGTTCATACCAACTAACCGAACTATAATTTTCTGCAAGAAACTCAACAACAGGAACCAGCAACGGGTCAATCTTAGCGACTTTTTCCTTTAATTCATTAGAAGTGAGTTCTTGACCTGAAGCCAATAAGAAACCAATAGAAGGATACCAATATCGGCACCATTCGGAATCATCTTGAACTTCTCCTAAATATTGATAAATCTTTCGATTGATTTCTACAAACGGTTCAGGTTGATGAGTTGAACGGGAAATCAGTTGAAAACAATTTGGCATCTTCTTTTACCTTATAATGGATCAACAATGTTTAGCGGTAGCTATAAGGTATTGATAATGCTATCTGTTAGAATCATAACGAATAGCATTATCTGTTATTTGTTACTGAAGTTCTTCAATTAATTCGAGAACAGCATTGACGCTAAGTTCTTTAACCTTAAATTCCATTGGGAAGTGTTGATTACGTTTGGATTGACGGAAACTTTCAATATGACCGTCATAGAAAGTGATTTGTTCACGGAGAGCAAATTCTTCTTCGGATTTTGCACCAATATAAGTGATGAAAGAAACGAAACCCGATTGTTCTTCAGAGTTTTCACTCCATCCGAACTTGTTGCTAAAAGTTCCGACGATTACGATGCGTTTACTAAGTTCGACAACAAGATAATTACAATGCGGAGAAGTTTTCAGAATTTTACCTTGAATTCCTGCAAAAGTGATGGTAGAATTAATGGTGTAAGACATTTGATTGACTCCAAAAAAACAACTAAAAACTAAAAGCGGTAGCTAGGCGTTTTGCTAACCTAATTACCGCTTAACTTAAGGATTAAATGTCTAAATCTTGGCTAGGATTTCTCCAATTCTGGTGTAATCATCATCTCTGTTACTCTCATAGTTTCCATAACCCGCACCTGTGTAGTAATAAGTGTTTTCAGTGGGTAGAAAGATAATGCAACTGTGACGGTAAAGAGGGAAGAGATCTTCTAAATAGGGTTCAATATGTTCTCGTCCCCATTTAATCTTGGCATTCAGTCTATCAAAAATGCTACCTTGGGATTTGTCAGGTTCAGGGTTAGAAACTTTAGAACCAAATTTAGGCGGAATTCTAATCATTATGTAACCTTCTTGAAATCAAAACTAACAACTTAAAGCGGTAGCTAAACCTTGACATTAACTGTGGCTAATTACCGCTTAATTGATAACTACCTTATGATTGTTGAGAAGACTGACAATGTATGTATCTACTTTCAATCTCCAGATAAGCATCAATGAGACAACAAATAAAATTGCTTTTGCGTCCCACTCCTTCCCAACGTTGATTACGGACTACGAGATGAGCGCATTTTTCTAGCCAATCTACACCGCCGTTGTCTCGAATCTTCTCAAACAGCCGAGGATATTCAATGAGCTTAACAACAATAATTTCAGTCATTAACTTCTTATCTTCATCAACATTTCCGGTTTTAAACTCCTGAAAAGCAGCTTCAGCATCTACAAACTGAACCCCTCAAAAACTAATGGGATAATGATTTTTGATGTTCCCTTTCTGAAAGCTTAACTCAGTGGGATTAGTCAAAGCGGCGCCAAGTCCCTTCATTTGTTTACAACCTGACCAGATGTTAATAGCAGTAGCAGTTTGATTCATGACAGACAGCGTTAATTAAACAACTGCCCTACAGAAGCGGTAGCCCTCCTACTCAAACAAACCTTGAAAACACGGGATGCCTCAGAGAAGATTTGGGAGTCACCCCCAAATAAATCACTTCTACTTTACGATTAAAGAACCGAGTTTGATTATTCCAAATCTCTTGACGTTCACCATCAGTAAACCCAGTTCCAACTTTAGCCGCCACTTTAACAGAGTTAACCTCTCCTTCAATTAGGAGTTTACCTAAACTGGCTGAATATTTACCTGTACCTTTAGAAAAACCCACCACAGTAAATAAGCTTTTCTCAAAGTTCTTCACCTTCAACAGATGATTACTTCTGCCTTGGAAATAAGCAAT
>JBMDYE010000598.1:0-2275 GCA_048595135.1 Planktothrix sp.
GATAAACCTTGGGTAGAGGGATACAACCGTATAGAAAACCATTTACCAATGACTGGGTTAAATTCCTCATACTCAATGGTGACTTGTTCTTGAATGGCTTGATGACAATATTGATAACCGGGTAAATCGACCGCATAGGGAAATACTTCCCAAATGCTATTTCCTAATAACTCCTGCTTGGGTTTACCAATCAGTTGTTCAGCTTTAAGGTTAACGTAGGTATAGCGCCAATCTAGATCTAAGTTAACAAATCCATCCGTAATGCTATTTAAAATCGTTGTAATTTCATGATTTTTGGCTTGTAAAGTGGCTTCTGTTTGTTTGCGTAAGCGAAGCTCGTTGTAGACATCGGTAATATCTTCCACAATCCCAATAATATATTTAGCTGCCGGGAGAAGGTTTCCATCAACTGGGTTGGCTTCTCGGATCAGCGAAACCGTTAAATTTCCCCAAACAATGGAATGATCTTTGCGAATATAACGTTTTTCCATTGAGTAGGCAGAAATTTCTCCGGCTAACAATTGCTGGTATTTTTTAAAGTCTGCCTCTTGGTCTTCAGGATGGCTCAATTCGGCGACAGTCAGTTGTAATAATTCTGCCTCGGTATAACCCAGAATCTCGCACAACTTTTGATTGACCCGAAGTAAATGAAAATCTAGGGTTAAATGAGCAATGCCAACGGGAGCTTGGCTAAAGGTGACTCGGAAACGTTCCTCTTCCTGGCGCAGTGCTTCCTCAGCCCGTTTCAGATCGTGGATATCGGTATTCGTCCCAAACCAACGTAAAATCTGTCCCTCATCATCTTTGATCGGCATAGCACGGGACAGGAACCAGCGAAACTGACCATCTTGACCGCGCAGGGGAAAGGTATCTTCCCAAACTTCTCCGCTTTCTAAGGCGTGACGAAATTTTGTCACTACCCGTTGGAGATGATCGGGGTGGTGAATCTTCTGCCAACCCCAGCCCTCCATTTCTGCTAAAGTTGTGCCTGTATAGTCAAACCAACGCTGGTTATACCAGACTATATAACCCGTTGCGTCTGCCATCCAAGCTAACTGGGAGATATTATCGGCGAGGGTGCGAAACCGTTCTTCGCTTTCCCGCAATGCTGTCTCTTGTTGCTTGACGAGGGTTAGGTCATGGGTAACTTTTGAGAAGCCTTTTAGATATCCCTTCTCATCCCGCAAGGCTGTAATCACCAAATCAGCCCAAAAACGGGAACCATCTTTGCGAATCTGCCAACCTTGGGTGTGGGCTTTTCCTGTGGTTTCAGCTTGTTTGAGTAATAATTGAGGTTTGTCGAGATCTTCTGGAGAATAGAAGCAAGAAAAATGTCGCCCAATAAGTTCTGAAGCTCGATATCCTATAAAGCTTTGACCTCCAGCGTTCCACATGGTTATGTATCCATCGGGATCGAGCCTGAAAATGCCGTAATCTTCCACCGCATCGACTAATAAACGATACCGTTCTTCACGTTCATTTAACGATTTTTCATGGAATCGGATTCGTTGAAGAGATTGTTGGGTTCCTGAGATAATTTTTGAGATCAGTAACGCTTCTACTAAAAACATCAAAAGTCGCAAGTTTTGCCCCGGACTATTATTGAATAATGAATCGGTGGGGCTGAGGAATAAATAATCACTAATGAAAGCTGATAAAATACTGGCTAGCACTCCTGAACGCCAACCGCCATACAAGCTACTGACCATAACGGCTGCAAAAAACAGCAGAAACGGGCTTTCTATTTCTAGGATCGGTTCTAGGAGTAGCTTGACTTGGGTTGCGATCGCAACTGTAACGAGTGCAATGCCGTAATCTTTTAGTCGTGAGTAGATTGACCAAGCCTTAATATCATTTAACATAAATATACACTGAATTCTAGAACGCTAAAGATTAGGCAGGATTAGAATAGAAAAGTTGGGCTAAACTATTAAGGTTCAAAGTGAATGATTAATTGAGTTCTGGTTGGTTATTTTCCCTCTTTAAAACCGTTCTAGGCTTAGGCAAGCGTTTGATATAGTCTTGAATGACTTCAGACATCCTGACATTTCTGAGATCAGCTTCTGTGTGCAACCTTAGCCATTCATCTTCATTTAATCTGACTTGAAATCTTTTCTGTCGTGCCATTTGCTGTTAGCTTCTTTGTCAGTACAATCTTACTGCTTCATATTCTAGCGTTAAATTCTCTCAAATCCGTGTTATAATCAGACTCAACTATACAATAAACTGTATTAATCAATAACCTTGAAGGATTAGATGAGTTTGTTTTTAGTGT
>JBMDYE010000599.1:0-2919 GCA_048595135.1 Planktothrix sp.
AACAAAATGAATATCAGCGACAACAAATTCCTGTCTATGATCTTAACCACCAACCCTTGGATCTAGTTTGGGTGTATCTGATGGACATGAAAAAAATCCAGTCCTACTCAGGAGTTTTAATTCCTGATGGATGCTGGACAGGTAAAATGATTAACTGTTAGACCCTCTTAGTAAAAGCTTTAATCCTTAATCGGTTGGTGTCGAAACAGCCGTTTTAGGGATGGGAATAATGGGTTGATCCACACTAATACTGACTTCATTTGGATTAATAATCGGAATTAACGGTTCATTTAATGCAATTTCTAGGGGTTCTGAAGTCTGGTCTGGCTCAGATTGAGCCAATAAGGGAACCCGTCCAGAATTCCCTGAAACAATACCGGAAACCGCCATTAGTACCACTGCTGCGATCGCCGTTCCTCCCCACATCGCCATCCGGCGAGTTCTTTGATTCAACCGTTGGAAAATTTGAGCAGCGAGGTCTTGTACGGATTGCTCTGATTTAGGAACGGGGGTGCTTTGCAATTGCGATCGCAATTGGAGCAACTGCAAGTAAGTGTTTTTAATAGTTTTATCCGTATCCAACCAACGTTGAACTTGGCGACGTTCTTCCGCCGTCGCTTCATTATCTAAGTAGGCACTTAATAATTCAAATTGTTTGGGATTGAGATTTTCCAGCATGGGGGATGGTTTGTTCACTTGGCTCCCAGATTGGTTTTCTGAGGCGGTAGAATGCACATTTGATTTCCAATTAAAATTCTGCTCCATTGATAACACCCCCGATTTACGTCATGAGGAGAGGACAGAAATTTTGAGAATTCGATACAGGGTAGAGAGAGAGGAAAAATTTAGAGAAATTTGATGTTAGCTCTATTCCTATTATCCCTCTACTTTCTAATTTGAACAACCTGTAATGTCAGGAATTACGGATTTAGATACACTTGCAAGTCTGACTGCAAACGTTGACGCGCTCTAGCGATGCGGGATTTTACCGTTCCGAGGGAAACCCCAGTAATTTCGGCAATTTCTTCATAGGCTAATCCTTCGATTTCCCGTAAAACAATCGTGGTACGGAACACTTCGGGTAAATCAGCGATCGCTTCATGAAGATGACTATAAAATTCACGAGTGGTCATATCTTCATCGGGGCCAGGACTATCGGCGGCAATTTCCCAGTCCATTTCTCCATCTTCAATATTGCGAGGCGCATCTAGAGATAGAGGGGGTTGTACCCGTTTGCGTTTGCGGAGTTCGTCGTAAAATAAATTTGTGGCAATTCGGCTTAACCAGCCCCGAAACTTAGCAGGTTCTTGTAACCGTTTAATATTGCGATACACCCGAATCCAAATTTCTTGCGCTAAGTCGGCTCTGTCTTGCCAATCAGGAGCGAGGTGATACAGAATTTTCTCAACGTGAGATTGATAGCGACGTAACAGTTCTGTGAAAGCAACTCGATCAGGGCATAATCCCTGTTGACAACGTAACACTAAATCAGTATTTGACAGTTGTTCAGGAGGTACTTGCTCTAGGGGGATAGAGGCTTCAGTCGAAGACCAAGAAATGGGAATCGATTGGCTCATGGATGGATGACTCATTAGAGATTCCGTTGTGATTGACGCAACCAGGAGGAATTGAGTTCCTGGGTTCAACTGTTCGAGAGTTATGATACCCCATTTTCCAGTTGTTCTCTCCACGTCCAAGGTAATGATATTCCTTATGGTAGAGGGACTTATAACCCTAAACTGCTATGAAAATCCCATTAATCCGGCTGCATCGGGGTATTAAAATATACTGATTCCCAAATGAAATTTCAGGATTTCCAGGCGTTGGTTATGGAATAGCCTTGGTGGGGACAAGATGGAGCGGGGGGAGCGGGGGGAGCGGGGGAAGCGGAGGGAGTGGGGGATGCAGAGAGAGCAGGGGGAGTAGGGAGAGAATTTATCAACTGATGACTGGTGACTGATGACTGATGACTGATGACTGGTGACTGATTATTAACAATTTGTTTCACAAGCGCCGATACTGACCCAACTACTCGACCCATCACTCCAATGTTCTTTTTTCCAGATGGGGGCGGTGTGTTTCAGGGTATCAATGGCATATTGACAAGCTTCAAAAGCTTCTCGTCGATGGGGACATCCCACCGCCACCAAAACGCTAATTTCCCCCACTCTCAGATGTCCAACTCGGTGATGAATGACAACCCGACTCACATCAACCCATTTTTGGCGAATCTCGGTAGCAATTTGTTCAAACACTTTGAGAGCCATGGGTTGATAGGCTTGATATTCCAAAGACTCCACAGGTCGCCCTCCGGTTTGGTTGCGTACCATTCCACTCATGACCACAATCGCCCCATTGCGAGGATCATCAGCTAAATCATAAACCTCTTCTAATGCGAGTGGGGCAAGGGTAATGGCAAAGCTATCCTGAGATTCAGCAAAACTGGATGTCCCGTTAGAACGGATTAAATCAGTATCGATGCTACTAGCCACACCAGAAGACTGCATCACAACCGTTGATCTCCAAAATACTGTTCCTGACTTTATTTTAAGGGGTGGTTTCTGAAGTTTCCGTTGGTTCGGAAGTTGACTCAACGGTGTTCTGATCTGCCATTGCTAACAATTCAGGAATCGTAACAAATTCATAACCTTGTTTTTTCAATTCTTTAATAATGGTGGGTAGGGCTTTCACGGTGTCAGAACGGTTCCCACCCCCATCGTGCATTAACACAATTCCCCCTGATTTCGATTGTTTTAATACATTATCAATAATGCTTGCAGATGATGAACGCCAATCCCTAGAGTCTACTGACCACATAACATTGACATAATTTTGTTCAAAAACATAATCGACTAACCCATTATCTAAAACGCCTCCCGGAGGACGGAAGATCGGGCTTGTTACTCCTGTTATTTCTTC
>JBMDYE010000600.1:0-1578 GCA_048595135.1 Planktothrix sp.
GATGCAATACACCAAGCTATACTTACTCTTTGTGAAACTCCCCAAGCCAAACAAACTCCTGCAACAATACCTAAAAACAAAGAAGATATTAAACCCAATGGATCAATAGGAATTCCTTGAAATTGAAAATAAAAAAAGATAGCTAACCATATTAAAACTATCAATCCTATACCTTGCAAAAATAACTGACGCTCAATAGGTTTGCGTTGTAATCTTTTAAGTGTTTTTTCCCAAGTTAATGTTTTTACAGGTATTAAATTATTTTGAGATGGATCTACATATAGCCGTAACGCTTGAGGAACACAAAATACCCAATATAATAAGCGCAGATAGTCTAATGGATTCAAGAGTGATAAAGGACGCTTGACTTTCGGCTCTAAATTTAGGCGTGGAATAGAGTTAGGGGTTATACTCATTTTGATTCCTTTAAGTAGCGATTAAACATTTGATAACACAACTCCATTAATATTTGAGGATGACCTCCACTGTCATTAATTAATTGTTTGATCTCATCCTCACTAAAAGTTATATTTTTAGAGTCTGGTGTTAATAAAGGTGAATTAAGACGACTATCAATAAACTCCCTAATAGTGGCTTCATCCCATCTTTCTAATTTTTCTTCCATACAAATTCCTGTAAAGGGAGAAGTCATCCCTTTACTATCAGGAAATAATTGATCTAAACAGGTAGAACCTGCAACCAGTAAACGTAAGGGTGCATTCATTCCTTCTGCTAATCCTCGCAATTGTCCTCGAATATTATTTGTGAAACTATCCCCAGTCATTTTTTCTACTTCATCAAGAATTAACAACAATCGATAATTTTGTAATTCTCGTGATAGGCGATAGCCTTTATAGATTTCTTTAATTCCCACAGCCTCACAAAAAGCTTCATAAAACTCCGCCTCATCATGAATATGTTGTAAGTTCATATAAATAGGTTGGCGAGGTTGTAACAATTGGGTTTTAGCTTGTCGGCTAATCTCCATTAATAGCGAAGATTTACCAATTTGCCTTTCTCCAATTATTGCAACACTACTACCACTATTGAGGATTTCAAATATCCGTTCAACTTCTTGACTTCGACCAAAAAATAAGTGAGATTCCTCAACAACACCATTTAGAGGAAGAAAGGGATTAATAAGACTATCTAAATTAGTAATAGTTTTCTCAATAGTCTCAGGATTACTTTCTGCTGCTATATCAGGTTTGTACTGACTGACTAACTTTAACAAGTCGTTACGCCTTGATCTGCGATCATCAGAAAATTCCCCAACTAGATTAAGTACCTTATAAATTCTCTCAATGTGCTTCCTCACTGTCGATGGTTGAATATTGAGAGCTTTGGCAATATCTAAGTCTGTCTCCCCCGCTAATACATGACTCAATACCTTCCTCTGTTGAGGTGTGAGATTTTCCAGACCCTCTATAAAGTCCTGGCGCTCCATACTGTTATACCTTCTAATATACGTTTCTGTGACTTACATACTAGATCTGATTGTACCACGATACACATTCATGGCTTGACAAGCACAGAGTTTGTGCTAGATAGCTGTTTTAGGTACGACTACCTTAGCAG
>JBMDYE010000601.1:0-3865 GCA_048595135.1 Planktothrix sp.
CAAATCCATATTTAGTGACAGGGATTGACAAATAACTTTTTTTCCGCTATATCTAGTGTAAAATTTCAGTATCTTCATCTAACTATAGGTTTATTCACGTTATTAAGTTGCTGTAAAAAACAACCCTAACTTGTTACGTTAGGGTTAGTTAAAGAAAGTTGCTTAAATAGAAGCCTGGTTTGTTGCAATGGTTAATGAATGAGCGATCGCACTATGTCACAATGAAGTCAGAAATATTTTATGAGTTTTGCTTAGATCGTGTCTACTTCATCAACGACCACACCAAACGCCGAGGAACTTGCAGCTTTAGATGATAAGCTGTCTCAGCGTTTTATTAACCTTGATCCGGCGGGATACTTTATTATTTATGTTGATCGGGATGCTGGATTAATTTGCGCCGAACATTACACCAACAACATTAACGAAAAAGGATTAGCAGTTGATCCCGAAACGGGTGAACCTTTCCCTTGTAACGTGAGTTTGAAGCGTACACCAACGGAAATCTTTAAAGGTAGAACCGCTAAGGAATTAGGGATTAAAATTACTGAAGAAGCGAACCCTTGTCCCTTAAGTTGTTTAGATCATGCCCTGTATCTGGGGCGGGAATTTGTGAAGGCAGAAATAGCTTTAACAACCGGACAACCCTATATTCAAGACTAAATTATGTCTGTTGTAGAGACGTTGTATACAACGTCTCTACAAAGCAAGGAAGCAATTTACAGATCGCCGCCTCGAAAAGCTAACAATGCAATGACAACAGGGCCAGCAAAGACAATCAGACCTAACATTGTTAACTGTGCAATCAGTTCAAAGTTGATATTTCCTAAGAAGCTTGTAATCGCGTCCATTGTTCCTCCCGATTTGACCCAGTAAGAGATTGAGCGTTTTTATTAAAAACCAACATTAGATTTTATCAGGCGATCGCACCGTCGTTTTAAGAATTTTCACAAAACGCAATATAAGTTGATAATCCCTAACGGGCCGAAAAGTTACCAGAGGAAACAGACCTCAACACCCCAGCAATCGTGGAGATTAAAACCCCGGTTTCTTGGAGAAACCGGGGTTTTGGCTTCTGTGGAGTGCAATGCCTGACCCATCAACGTTAAAATAAGACACGAAATCAATTATCGAGAATCGTTCAGGATAAGGCTGTGACAGAAGCAAACAAGTCCTATAAAGATACCGTCAATCTGCCCCAAACTAAATTTGATATGCGCGCCAACGCTGTCAAACGGGAACCCGAAATTCAGCAATTTTGGGCAGAACAGAACATTTATGAACGCCTGTCACAAAATAACCCAGGTGAAGTGTTTATTTTGCATGATGGCCCCCCCTACGCTAACGGTGCGCTGCATATTGGTCACGCCCTGAATAAGATTCTTAAAGATATTATTAACCGTTATCAAATTTTACAAGGGCGAAAAGTTCGATATGTTCCCGGTTGGGACTGTCACGGGTTGCCCATTGAATTAAAAGTCTTACAAAATTTAAAATCACAAGAACGGGAAACCCTCACCCCTTTACAACTGCGGTATAAAGCCAGAGATTTTGCGATCTCAACTGTTGAACAACAGAAAGAAAGCTTTAAACGCTATGGGGTTTGGGGTGACTGGGATAACCCGTATTTAACCTTAAAACCCGAATATGAAGCCGCCCAAATTGGCGTATTCGGACAGATGGTTTTGAAAGGTTATATTTATCGTGGCTTAAAACCAGTTCATTGGAGTCCGAGTTCTAAAACTGCGTTAGCAGAAGCCGAATTAGAATATCCAGAAGGTCACGTTTCCCGCAGTCTGTATGCGGCATTTCAAATTACAAAACTGGCGGATACGGTTAAACCCCAATTAAAGGAATTTTTACCGGAATTAGGCGTTGCCATCTGGACAACAACTCCTTGGACAATTCCTGGTAATTTGGCGGTTGCGGTGAATCCAGATCTCAATTATTCTGTGGTAGAAACGGCAACGGATGGAGAAACAGCGATTGGGTTTAACTATTTAATTGTAGCGACGGATTTAGTAGACGCATTATCAACTAAATTCGGGCATCAATTAACGGTTAAAGCCACGTTTAAAGGCAAAGATTTAGAACATTGTACCTACAAACATCCGTTATTTGATCGGGAAAGTCCGGTGGTGATTGGAGGAGATTATATTACCACTGAATCCGGTACGGGATTAGTTCATACTGCCCCTGGTCATGGTCAAGAAGACTATATTGTGGGTCAGAAATATGGGTTGCCGATTTTATCGCCTGTGGATGGCAATGGAAACTTTACCGAAGACGCTGGAAGATTTGCCGGATTAAATGTTTTAGGAGATGGAAATGGGGCAATTGTTGAAGCGTTAAAAGAAATCGGTTCGTTAATTAAAGAAGAACCGTATAACCATAAATATCCTTATGATTGGCGCACGAAAAAACCAACGATTTTCCGCGCGACAGAACAATGGTTTGCGTCCGTTGAAGGGTTCCGAGAAGCAGCATTAAAAGCGATCGCTGAAGTGAAATGGATTCCTGCCCAAGGGGAAAATCGAATCACCTCAATGGTCGCAGATCGCAGTGATTGGTGTATTTCTCGTCAACGCAGTTGGGGTGTTCCCATTCCGGTTTTTTATGATGAAGAAACAGGAGAACCCTTATTAACTGAAGAAACGATTAATCACGTTCAGAATATTATTGCCGAAAAAGGTTCGGATGCGTGGTGGGAATTAACCGTTGAGGAATTATTACCCGAACAATATCGCAATAATGGCAAGAAATACCGCAAAGGAACCGACACAATGGATGTGTGGTTTGATTCGGGTTCCTCTTGGGCGGCGGTGGCAAAACAACGCCCTGAATTAAAATATCCGGCGGATCTGTATTTAGAAGGATCTGATCAACATCGGGGTTGGTTTCAATCGAGTTTGTTAACCAGTGTGGCAAATTATGGTCACGCCCCCTATAAAACGGTATTAACCCATGGATTTGTCCTCGATGAAAAGGGCAATAAAATGAGTAAATCCTTGGGGAATGTGGTTGACCCGGCGATTGTGATTGAAGGGGGTAAAAACCAACAGCAAGAACCGCCTTATGGGGCTGATATTCTGCGGTTGTGGGTGTCCTCGGTTGATTATTCTTCTGATGTGCCGTTGGGGAAAAATATCCTCAAACAAATGGCGGATGTTTACCGGAAAATCAGAAATACAGCCCGATTTTTGTTAGGAAATTTGCATGATTTTGATCCGGCTAAAAATGCGGTTTCTTATCAAGAATTACCGGATTTAGACAAATATATGCTGCACCGGATGACGGAAGTTTTCGCGGAGGTGAAAGAAGCGTTTGAGAGTTATCAATTCTTCCGATTCTTCCAAGTCATTCAAAATTTCTGTGTGGTAGATTTGTCTAATTTCTATTTAGATATTGCCAAAGATCGCTTATATATCAGTGCGGCGGATTCCTTCCGACGTCGCAGTTGCCAAACGGTGTTAGCGGTGGCGTTGGAAAATTTAGCAAAAGCGATCGCTCCTGTATTATGTCATATGGCGGAGGATATTTGGCAAAATCTGCCTTATTCTACACCTCATATTTCCGTGTTTGAAGCGGGTTGGGTAACGGTAGACAAACAATGGGAAAATCTGGAATTAGGCGCCTTATGGCAACAATTACGCCAAATCAGAAGTGAAGTTAATGTGGTGTTAGAAAAGGCGCGTCAAAATAAAATGATTGGTGCGTCCTTGGAAGCGAAAGTGCTGTTGTATGTGGCGGATCAAGATTTGCGTCAACAACTGCAAGAAATGAACCCAAAAACAACGGAATTAGAACAACGGAATGGGGTGGATGAGTTACGCTATCTGTTCATTTGTTCTCAAGTTGAACTGTTAGA
>JBMDYE010000602.1:0-9093 GCA_048595135.1 Planktothrix sp.
GTTGCTTAGGTTCGAGTGCGATCGAAAACACAGTGATTTTTTCTTAAAAATAAATGCGCGTAACGAATGAGCGTTTCACTTAAGATCCGGGCTTTTGTTCCTCATTGAACGAGTCCCAAACCCTAATCTAACGACAACTCCTTTTTAACTCAACGGTAGCTTCAGTTTAGCTGAAGATGCAATCGCGAGTTGAGATGAAGTCCTCTCTGGCTCTGTTGGAAGAGCTTGTGCCTGATTTGCATCCTTTTGGGGGATAGCAATTTTAAAGGAGATGGATGAGTTGGCACTATTGTAGCTTTGGGAGTGGGGAACTGACACTTGCGGTAAAGAAGGCAAGGAAATAAACGGGTCTTTGATGAACGGTTGCTCAATATAAGGCTTGAGTTCTTCTTTGAGATCCTTGGGTGGATCAACTTGGGGTGTCACGGGAGAAGCATCAGGGGTTTGAACCACCGACTCATCCGCAGAAGGTTGGGACAGGGGAACCGACTGTTCAGCTTCTTTTTGAGGAACCATTGGCGCCCCAAATAGGGAAGCGTCTTCTTGTCCCGCTTGGGGCACCATCGGCGCCCCAAATAGGGGAGCTTGGGTTTCTGCTGCTGTCGGTTCACTTTGTTCAACGGTCGGAACCACCGGGGCTTGCTGCACCGTTTTCACCTCTGGCTTTGGTGCATCCAGAACCACCACCGACTGCATCGGTTGATCAAAAATTTGAGAGAGTCGTTCAACTCGCCTCAAAATGTCTTCCCCAGATTTCCCAGTCGCCATCCTAGCTTGATATTGTTTCACCTCAACGGGTAAAAACTCCACCTTCATTTGGCGGTTGCCATTCAACCCCACTTTCAAAACCGCCGTGTCATAGTCAGTGCGACTATTCCCACCGAAAATAAAGTTCCCCAACGAGTAAACAATGGGCCGACCTTTGTAAATTTCTGCACCCTGCAAGACATGGGGATGATGCCCCACCACTAAATCAGCCCCTTGATCAATCGTGAACCGAGCTAAATCAATTTGCCAATCCCCAGGGTATTCAGCGAGTTCCGCCCCCCAATGGTAATTGACAACAATCCAGTCTACCTGATCGCGAATCGCTTTAATATCGGCGGCTACTCGTTCATCATAGCGAGGATTGGTTCCCGCGACTCCCTCCTCGGCGGCGTGAAAATCCGCATCATAATAGCCGAGATAGGCAATTCGTTGACCTTTGACTTCCAGAATGTCCGGGCGTCGAGCTTCTGTAATATTTCGCCCGGCGCCAACGGAATGAATGCCCGCTTTATCTAAGGTTTCGATGGTTTCCACTAGCCCTGGCTCCTCAAAATCCATCGTGTGATTGTTGGCTAGATTGACAATATCAATGCCACCTTCTGTTAATACCTTAACCGCTTCTGGATCTGCTTTGAAATTAAACTGTTTATCAGGACGGCGCAGAGTTGAACGGGTGAGGGGATTTTCTAAGTTAACCATGGCCACATCTGCCTCCCGATATTCTTGCAGTTGGGCAAAGGGTAAGGAATAATTGGTGCCGATCACGTCTTCAAAATGATCGGATAAGGTCACATCCCCCCCAAACATTAACGTAATGTTAGGATCTTTAGGATTGAGAACGTTTTGATGGGGGATAACGGGAACCACTTCTAACGCCGCTTGAACTGCATCAGGACGCTTGGGCGGTGGAGCGATCATCACAACATTTTCTTGGGCTGGGTGATTAACGGGAAGACGTTGTGCCGCGACTTCATAATAACTAACCCAACACCCCATCACAAAGGAAGCGACCGCCGACCCCATCATTAAGAATAGACGTAGGGTTTTAAATTTACTCCAGTCCAGTTGCCAGGAGCGGGTTTGTTGTCGTTGGAGGCGTTTAGCTGGGGTGACAATTCTAACGGACTGTTTCCAGAGAATCTCCGCTTCTCCCATATATCGGGCTGCAATTTGAACGCCTTCTACATTGGGAGCATTGATTTTCCAAATTAAATGGCAAATATATCGAATAATCCGATCAGCGATCGGTTCCTGTTGGAACTCCACCAGCACGGGTAAGCAACCTTTGCGATCGGGTGGCGCTACCCTGGCAAAAATCCCTTCCGACTGCAAATAAGAATTAATTAAATAACTAATCGCTTTTAAGTCACCAGAGCGAGCTAAATCAAAAATAGACGGTTGACTTAGAATGTCTGCATAAACCATAGATCGAATTAAGAATTAAGAATTAAGAATTAAGAATTAGGCACTCTTGCAATCGGCACTCTTGCACTCTTGCACTCTTGGAACAGAAATTTCTCCCCTTCCCCTTGTCCCCTTGTCCCCTTGTCCCCTTGTCCCCTTGTCTCCTTGTCCCCTTGTCCCCTTGTCCCCTTGTCTTATTTTTCCATTCAGAAAAAAGTTTAGCAGGTTTGGAGAAGAGGTTTTTTAGGATTAACCACCAAGCTGTATAGTACCTTAACGAACACACTCAACAAACAGGTTGCTTTTGCTGTTTGGGTTTTTAGTTTTGATCAGTCGATTGGATTAGGTACAAGGCTGTAGGCTAGGCTACATGGATTTTTTGAGGTACAATAGATCATAATAGTTTCACTCTCAAAATTAATCCCTTGTGATCGAGTAAAATGTATCTGCGTATATAATAGGCACGATGCTCAACGATAAACGATCAGTGAGCAAGGGAAACGACCACCAGCCAGCGAACTTCTCAGGATAAAGTAAAAAATGCTACATCGCAAAATTTATCAACTTTGTTGTGACGGACGGGAAGTCTGTATTTTCTTACGGGATCAACAACGTTGGATTGAGAAAGCTCGAATTACGGATATTGAAGGTGATCTAGTCACGCTGCGCTATGAAATGGACGAAGAAGACGAGGTTTCTTCTTGGGAAGAAATGATCCGCCTCGAAAGCATTGGAGCAGTGAGCCAAAAATTAGCTTCGGTTCCAAAAGTGGATGTCGAGATCGCCGTTTCCGAAGATTGCCACGAAGCTGAACAAATTCATAACCCCTCCTCGGAGTCAAATCAAGAATAAGGCAGGAGGCAGGAGGCAGAAGGCAGAAGGCAGAAGGAAGGAGGCAGGAGGCAGGAGGCAGAAGGCAGAAGGCAGGAAGGAAGGAAGGAAGGAAGGAAGGAAAAATAGTCCCCTTGTCCCCTTGTCCCCTTGTCCCCTTGTCTCCCTGTCCCCTTGTCTCCCTGTCCCCTTGTCCCCTTGTCCCCTTGTCCCCTTGTCCCCTTGTCCCCTTGTCCCCTTGTCTCCCCTACTCCCCCCGCTCAAGAAGGGGTTCAAACATCGGGCAATAGCCGTCGGGCGTGACTTTAAAGCCATACAACGCTGAGGTTTGGTTCCAACAGCGCTGTCCCCGATAGTATTGGCAATTGCCACAACAATCGAGATCGGCGGGAATCAAGCGATCGCTACCGAGGGTGAGTAATTCCCGTTGGGAAATGCCCCGCAGCACTAACTCTTCCCCTTGCCATCGGGCTTCAACTAACCCCGTATCGGCAAAGGTTGGCCAGCGGGGATCGGTGGTTACTGCCGGAGGGAGAGCGAGATTGACCTGGGTATCTAACTCTGTAATTTCCCCTTCATATTGAATTTCGGGTAAGGGCGGTTGCAGGAAGGTTTCCCCCAGGGGAAGTTCGACTAAGGTTCCTGCGGCTGGGGTGTGCAGTTGATAGCGGTTGCGAAGTTCTTCTAGGTTGGCGAGATCCGCTAAATAGCTGGGAGAACCATGCAGAAAAATAATATGTTGAGGGCGCAAATTGTGGATCAGTTGGGTGGTTCCTGGGCCGTCACAATGTTCTGAGAGAAAATAAGTTTCCACCCCCACCACTTGATTTTCACGCACAGGAATAATATCAAGCAGTTGTCCGGGTTTTTGCGGTAAAAAGATTATCCAGGGGGTTACGGAGTCTGCCCAATACAGATTCCAATCGATAGACTCATCGGTTAGCACCACACAAGGAGACTGTCCGAGTTGCGATCGCAACTCAGCCGTTAAACGCTTGACTCTAGGGCGAATGCGTTCATCCCAGAATAACGGTTGATGTTGGGCAAAGTTCTGGACGCTGGCGGGAAAATGGGATAACAGTTGTAAATAAATATCGCATCCAGCCGCAACGGTTCCATCCACCCAAATATCGAGATCTCGCCCGGTAAAATAATGGTGACTCCGCAGCAGCATCAACAGTTCTTGCCCTAACCCCAAGGTGGGGGTAGGTAGCAAAATCGAGTATTGAGCATCTAGGGCGCGATAGAGGCGTTCTGCCAGTTGATTTTCCAGTTGACGGCGATGGGGATGGCGGGCGGTTCCATAACTGCCTTCGAGAATCAATACATCGGGTTTGAGTCCCCGTAACTCTCCCAAGGCTAATCCTTCCACCAGCCGAGAATTCGAGAGGAAAAAATCTCCGGTGTAGATCAGTTTATACGTCCGTTGCGGGGTAACGTGGGTCAGCAAAATCACGGATGCCCCCGGTAAATGTCCAGCGGGAAATAGGGTAATTAGCAGTCCGGGTAAAACTTCCACCGCAGAACCCCAAGCCAACGGTTGACAGAGGGAAACGTTGGGATCGGGTTCCCAATCTGGCCAATTTAACGGTAACAGTTGAGCCGTTACTTCGCTCCCATAAATGGGCAGTTGCGGATAGGTTTGATGCAGAGCGAGTAACCCTTGGGCGTGATCAGCATGAGCATGGGAACACACCACAATGTCCGCAGGCGGTTGATCGGACGTTGCGGACAAGGGCGTAATGTCCTGTAAACCGCAGTCCAGGAGAATGCGGTAAGATCCCATCCGCACCAGGAGACAGATCCCGTTGTCTGTCTGACCAACACTATAGGGGAAACAGTCCAGGTCAATCACAGGATTCCTTCAACTGAAGAATGTAGTTTAGATTTTAGAATTACTGTGGAGTTTTGCTAAAACATTGTTAAGAACTGTTGCAAAAATAAGCTAAGGAAACTCAAAATCACGATGTCTATTGCGGAATTTCAAGCATTTTTTGATCATTGCGTGGGTCAGTGGGCGACGGAACGTACCTACCATTACCTGACTGACCAGGATGTGGAGCGATCGCACACAGATTTTGTTATTTATCCTCTGGACACCACCGCTAAGGCTAAAGTCTTAGAAGATAATCAACGTTTGACAACAAACTTAGAATTAGACCAACTCCCCGGCTATCGGTTAGCCTTCCAAACCGTATCGGAAAGAGGAGATCAAGTGTCCCAAGAATTAAATATTCTTTTTGTACCCAAACAATTCGATTTTCCAATCATTGAGGGGGATTATTTACGGGATAAAGCTTATGAGGAAGCCAAACCAATGGTCTCCCATTTCCGCTATGATTTGCGAACTCGTGAGTTGTTAATGACAACCACCTACACTCGCGTTATTTCGGTTGATTCAATTACCTTAATTAATCCTAATCTACGGATTCGGAGAATTCTTAATTATCAACGACCTGGAGAGAATCAACCCTTAGAAAAGGTGCTGTTAGTCGGATTTGGTGTTGAACAAAAACAGCAACCCACCAGTTAACAAGACTTAACTGAGGAATTCGTTGAAAATGCAAAAATCCTGCTAAGAAAACCTGTACTAGATAGAGTAGAGGGAGTAATCCACTCTATCTAGAATCAAAGGCAGGGTAACAGGAGAGCAGAGGAGAATCTAACCTCTTGCCACCTTTATCCTACTCGCAATTTTAAAATTCTTCTAAAACGCAATAATTTCTTAATTTTTATCGAATCTGAAACTGGGTTCCGCGATAACAGCCCTGAAAAGACGTAATGGGAAGCCCCGTCTGTTGCTGAAGTTGGGTTGACAACAGAGGCGTCATAGGATCAGTTGAAACCGAATTCCAACGATAAGCAAAGTTACCTAAGTTTTGACCCGTCCCTTTTACACTATATTCATCAATGGGAATCCCTGAAACCCCAGAAATTTTCTGATCATGGTAGCCATTTAAAATAATTTTCTCAACTTTAACCCCTGGTTCTATATTTAGTTTCCATTCCACAGGTTCATAGGCGGATAAAGCTAAAATAATCGGTTTTTCTTGACGATTTATATTAACGGAAACTGTTCCAGTCGGATGATTATTTCCACCATGATTGGCATTGGCTTCATAAATTCCAATCAGATGCAGTTCTTTATCGGTTGGGGAGGAAAAATTCAGCCCAGAAAAATCATCACTTCCTCCGACTCCACAGGTTCCATTCAAGGCAATTGGAGTTGTTTGTTGTGGGGGAGAAGGGGTTAAAGTTTGTTCAAGTTTCGGGACTAAGGATGACCAGGTTTTCAAACCTAAAATAGTCATCAGGGTAGCAACCAAACTAATAGGAATTAATTTAAGAAGATATAGCAGGATGGGTGAATAACTTAAGGTTCTAAACTGATTGCTAAGGGTATAATTCAAATCAGACAGAGGATGATTTTTATGATCTAAATTAGCTAATAATCCTAAACTTTCGGGTTGTTCTAATAAATTCTGAACTAATTTTCCATCTCCGACATAAATAATTCGGGTTTTGCGATCTAACAATAACCAATTTTGATCGGTGTCTTGCAGTTGATAAGGTTGCAAGTCAGAATTAACTTGAGGATGTTGGATAAAAATTTGCCACGATAAGGAAGGGGCAGTTCCTATTGTTTCTCCATCAGTAAAAAATGCTTGTTCAATATCAGGTTCCCAATACCAAGCCACCCAACGGCGTTGAGACTGATAACCCAAGGATTTTTCTAATTGAGGATGGGCGGTAATATTTAGACGTTTGATAAGTTGAGACATAAGGAAGGAATTAAGAATTAAGAATTAAGAATTAAGAGGGAACAGGTAAGAAGCACTAATTACTGATTACTGGGTACGGGCGGGATCTTACGTTCGACAACTTATCGGTTTTTATCATAAATTCCTGCCCGAATGATGAGCCTAACGGCAGGCTCCGCCAACGCCCCTACTAATGATTATAGAAAATCAGAGATAGTCAGGGTATTGGCGGGAATATTAATTAAAGTGGCTAAGATTTCGTTGGTACTGGTGACGCGAATTAGGGTGTTATTGTTGCTGGAGGTTAGGGATAATTGGGCAAAGGTTAATCCTCCGGTTAAGACAATCTGATCTTGTCCTGGGGTAAAGTCGTTGATAATATCGTTACCTTGACCAGACGCTAGGACAAAGCGATCGCTGCCATTCCCTCCAATTAAAGTATCATCTCCATTATCTCCATACAGCCAATCATCTCCATCATCTCCCCGTAAAAGATCGTTTCCTGAACCGCCATAAAGGGTATCTTGTCCACTATCGCCACTGAGGTTATCATTATCTAGATTTCCAAATAATAAATCATCCCCAATTCGTCCGTCTAAAATATCATTATTTTTACCGCCATATAAGGTATCATTCCCCTCATTTCCAAGGACAGCATCGTTATCTAAATTTCCATTTAACCAGTCATTTCCTTGACTTCCTGAAATAAAATCATTACCAGAAAATCCCAGGATAAAATCATTATCAAGGCTTCCGATTAAAGTGTCGCTCTCTTCGGTTCCTAAAAAGAGTTGAAATGTGGTATTGTTTAAAGTAACGGTGTCGTTTGTCATTCGGGGTTTCATTATAAAATGAGTCAATTTTTAGTGATGTTGGGATGGGACGCTGGTTTATGATGTTCATGCCAATGTTGGGCAATATCAAGGCGACGACATAACCAAACGTGATTATGATTTTGAATATAATCGAGAAATCTTGCTAACGCTGCTGCACGTCCGGGTCTACCGACTAACCGACAGTGTAACCCAATACTCATCATTTTGGGAGCCGTTTCTCCCTCAGCATACAACAGATCAAAGGCGTCTTTTAAATAGGTAAAAAATTGCTCACCACTGTTAAAGCCTTGATTGGTGGCAAAACGCATATCATTATTATCGAGGGTGTAAGGAATAATTAAATGGGGTTTGCCGTAATCATAATTCCAATAAGGTAGATCGTCAGCGTAGCTATCCGCATCGTAGAGAAAACCGCCTTCTTCTACCACTAATTTTCGGCTGTGCATACTGGTGCGTCCGGTGTACCAACCGAGGGGACGACTTCCCGTCACTTGGGTATGAATCGCGATCGCTTTTTGTAAATGTTGGCGTTCCGTTTCTTCATCAAAATATTTATAATCAATCCATCGATAGCCATGACTGGCAATTTCCCAATTCGCGTCTAACATAGCAGCAACGGCATCAGGATTGCGTTCTAAAGCCATTGCAATTCCATAAATGGTCACGGGAATATGGCGTTGGGTAAACAGTCGATATAAGCGCCAAAATCCAGCACGACTCCCATATTCATAAATCGATTCCATGTTGAGATGGCGTAGCCCTAAAAAGGGTTCAGCACCGATAATTTCTGATAGAAAGGCTTCCGATGCTTGATCACCGTGTAGGATACAGTTTTCTCCGCCTTCTTCATAATTAATCACAAACTGAACGGCGATTCGAGCTTGGTTTGGCCATTTAGGATCAGGAGTGTGGCGACCATAACCCACCATATCTCTTGGATAACGTGCAGTCATAATTGGCATTTCCTCATAACAACGGTAAATCGATTGTAATGAGTTCTACCATAAAAATCACTCATTCACGAATCCAATGCTTTCTAATTTAACTGGGTTAGTATTCTGATGGGTTTTAGTTGAACTAAACCGTTGTTACTCCCGAACTTTATAAATAGAATAGTTAGTAACAACTCGATCACCATTAGGTAATTCTAACCAGTGCCATTCCACCGATTCACCTTCATTAATTTGAACACTATAAATTGAAGGCGGAATTTCAGGATCAGAAGGAGGAGGGGCAATAATTGTTGTTTGAGTATTGCTTAAGTTGTTGATAGAACGCATAGAAGTATTAGCACCTTTCATAATCGTTACAGTGAGTAATGGGTTGAGAGCAATTTTTTCCCGTTGCTGAAACCTCCGACTCCAGATAGATGACTGTACTATTGTAAAAGATTTTTCCATGAGCCAAGCTATTTATATTTTTTTTTAAGGAAAGTTTAACTTTGTTGATCCGGTTGGTTGGATTGTTTAACCAAAGCAAACTGAACTATTACA
>JBMDYE010000603.1:0-1500 GCA_048595135.1 Planktothrix sp.
TGATCAGCTTAAAACGGCTTTATTTCCTTTAATGAAAGCTTTTGTCCTGGCTATTGATACTGAAACAACAGGACTAGATCCATTCATAGATCGGATTTGCTTGGTTCAAATTGCTGTCCCTCAACATCCCATTGTAATTATTGATTTAACTGCTATTGGAACGAGGGGGTGTCAACTTTTAAAAAAACTCCTCAATAGCCGTGCGCTGAAAATTTTCCAAAATGCTAAGTTTGATTGGAAAATGCTAGAAATGGCAAATCTCCGTCCATCAGGGCCTTTTTTTGATGTGATGTTAGCTAGTCAAGTATTACGTTCGGGGCTTAAGAAAGACCATGATCTTCAATCTTTAGCTTGGGAATTTTTAAAGATTAAACTTGATAAAAGTTTACAGTTTAGTAATTTTGCCGGTAACCTATCAACGGCTCAGTTAGAATATGCAGCATTAGATGTGGCTGTCTTACTCAAACTGAAAACTCGACTGCATTCTAAACTTGAAAAAGCAGGATTATTAGAAACGGCTCAAATCGAGTTTGATGCGTTGCCCGCCGTTGCCCAAATGGAATTGAATGGAATGGGACTTAATGCAATAGCATGGCAGCAAGTTGGTGCTGAGTTAAAAGCTCAAGAACAGAGGGTATTAACTCAATTAATCAATGCAGGTTTAAAGCCACCCCCTAGTCCCCAATTGTCTCTATTCCCCGAATTAACAGAAACGCTTAATCCTCGTTCTACTTCCCAAGTTTTGCAGGCTCTGCGTGCGCTGAATATTCCGATTCAATCAACTCGTAAAAGTGAATTAATTCCTAAAGCTCGTGAATATCCAATTCTGCAATTTCTTCTCAAATATCGAAAATTAGCGTCTTTGTGTTCTAATTTTGTAGAAGCTTTACCTAAACATATTCACCCCAAAACAGGCAGAATTCACCCCAGTTATCGGCAGTGTGGAGCGCGTTCAGGTCGGTTTAGTTGCCAACAGCCTAATCTACAAAATATTCCCAGAAATTGTACGGCTCAAGGAATGCGAACCTGCTTTATTTCAGCACCAGGCTATCAAATTATTAAAGCGGATTATAGCCAAATTGAACTCAGAATTGTAGCTGAAATATCAAGTGATCGCAGAATGTTAAATGCTTATTCTAAAGGGGAGGATTTACACGCTTTAACGGCTTCTTTAATTACAGGGAAATTGTTAGAACAGATTACACCCGAAGATCGGCAAATTGCTAAATCTGTGAATTTTGGCTTAATTTATGGAATGGGGGCAGCTAAATTGCAAGCTTATGCTGAGGAAAAATATGATGTTCTGTTGACCTTGGAGGAAGCTAAACTGTTTAGGAAAAGGTTTTTTACGGCTTATCAAGGGGTTAAGAATTGGCATGAGCAAGTCAGGAAAACGGTGTATGCTCAAGGACGAAGAGAGATTCGCACCATTGGCGGACGTCGAAGACGATGGGCCTCTAAACCCCGTCTGTGTGAGTTGCTCAATCATCCGGTTCAAGG
>JBMDYE010000604.1:0-10392 GCA_048595135.1 Planktothrix sp.
TAAGGATTGCATCTGATTTAGAGGAAGCCTTAACTCCGTCCGTCTGACAACGATCAAGAGCGCATCCATTGATCAAGTATTATTACATTTTATGGACTCTGCATCTCATCTTTACAGTCACCAGTCACCAGTCATCAGTCACGCCTTCGTAGGGGTAAAGCATTCGGAAGACAATTTATCGGTTTTTCTCCCAGATTACTACCCGAATGCTTTGCCCGTACAGTCGGACACATCATCAGTCATAGCGTGCTTCTTCCCTATTGCAAGAGAGCAAGAGTGCCTATTCCCTATTGCAAGAGTGCCTATTTATTTCTTGCTCATTCCTAGTTAAGCTGTAAATCGCAGTTCCTCTTAATTCTTAATTCTTAATTCTTAATTCTTAAATATGGCTTCTATTCAATCTTCGCCGCGTCGTTGGGTCGGGTTTCGGGTGAACTCGGTATCGTCGGCTATGACCTTGATCGGTTTAGCAATGACGATTTTATTTTTGTTGATTACGGTTTTATCCCCGTTATTGCAAAATTGGGGATGGATACAAAGTTCTACAGAATTTTTGTCTAATCCGATTCATCAACCTCCCTCTCCTGAACATTGGTTTGGAACCAGTCGCCTGGGTTATGATGTGTTTTCTCGGACTCTGATGGGAACCCAGGTCGCTTGGCAGGTGGTGATTTTAGCGACATTACTCAGTATTGGCCTGGGTGTGCCATTGGGTATGCTCAGTGGCTATTTGGGCGGACGGGTGGATCGGATATTGTTGTTTTTAATGGATACAATTTATACATTGCCGGGATTATTACTGTCGATTACTTTAGCGTTTGTGGTGGGACGAGGAGTGTTGAATGCTGCGATCGCCCTAAGTATTGCTTATATTCCCCAATATTATCGAGTCGTTAGAAATCATACCACTTCGGTTAAAACGGAATTATTTATTGAAGCGGCGCAAGCATTAGGAGCAAATACTTGGACAATTTTGACCCGTTACTTATTTTTAAATGTGATTCAAAGTGTTCCGGTCTTATTTACCCTCAATGCTGCTGATGCTATTTTAACGTTAGGAGGATTAGGATTTCTGGGTTTAGGATTACCCGACGAAACCCCAGAATGGGGTCATGATCTCAGAATTGCCTTAGAAGCTTTACCCACAGGCATTTGGTGGACAACGTTATTTCCCGGTTTAGCGTTAACGTTAATGGTAGTTGGCTTATCCCTCTTAGGAGAAGGATTAAACGATTTTGTTAACCCCCGCCTGCGGAAACAGTAATCAGTAATTAGTAATTAATACACGGAAAAAACGCGGCTCTCAAATTGAGAGCCGCATGATCAGCTAGGTATTTTTACTGTTTCCTATAGCGTTTTTATTCTATCCAAGGAATCTAAAGTTAAGTTCAGGATTCTACACTTTCTTCAGGATCTTCATCCTCTAAATTATCGGGATCAACGTAGTAACAAACGGTATCATCCACACAAATTAACGCCCAACCCGATTCATCAATGCTTTTCAGCTTATAGGCTCCTTGTTTAACAAAAAAGCCTTTGTGGTTACGGGTTTCTGCTTTGACGTAGACTTGGCTATCCATGCTCATCGGTTGGCTCCTCGTTTTATCAAAATTTCTTCTGTGACAATTGATGCTGATTGTTAATGACTGAAGTTACCAAATCTTATCACTTTCTGTCGGGATTGTTTATTAATTTATGTAATATTTTGTTGAGATTTCTCAATACTTCTCCAGAAGTTATAGAGTTTCAGCCATTAACACCCTTGTCACAGATTGATAACGTTCCAAATTCCCACAAGGAATAGGTACAATTACTATTAAGAATAAACGATTTATAGTTGAAGACAACCCCTAATCGATTAAAGTTCCTAATTCCCCAACAACCAGTTTTGAACTTTCACTAAAGATTTCCAATTCGGTTTGCGGGTTAAACCGTCTTCAAAATTCTTTTGGACTTCTTTCTGCCAATCCGCATCGGCTAAAATCAGTTGTCCGGCTAATTCAACATGGGAACGCACCCCAGTTTTGCCAAGCTCCAACATCGCAACGGCTAAATTGACTCGCGCTTGGGGATCATGGGAATTGAGTTTAACGGCTAATTTAGCCGCATTGTAAGCCTGTGGGGGTTGATCGGCTAACAGATAGAGCCAAGCTAAACTCGTCCAAGCATTGCTATTTTTGGGAGCGCGATCGCAAATTTCTTTAAAAATCGGAATTAATGTATTAACATCTTCTCCCGCTTGATACCGTTCAAAACCTTCCTGAAATAATTCTTCTGGTGTTTTCATGAGTCATTAAAATTCAAAACACAGCGATAGGCTGTCAGCCCAAAGCAAGCCTTTCAGCGTGCTGACTAATTAACCTATCGCCAATTGCCAACCTTTGATTTTAATACAAGGAGGGTTTTAGGTCGCAAATGATTTTCCACAACCACAGGTTTGTGTGGCTTGGGGGTTGGTAAATTGGAAACCACCGCCAATTAAGGCATCGGTATAGTCGAGAACCAAACCGTAAATGTAGAGTAAGCTTTTTGGATCGCAAACGACCTGAAAGCCTTCATAATCAAAAACTTCATCATCTTCGCGAATGGTACTTGGATCGGCAAAATCCATTACATAGGACATTCCAGAACACCCGCCTTGTCGAACTCCCACACGAAGGCAGAGGTCTTTCCCTTGTTTCTCACGTAAAAATTGAACTTGTTTAATGGCTGCTTCGGTCATTTGAACCCCTTTAGTGGGGGATTGAGTGGTTTGTGTCATAAGTTGGCCTGCCTTTTGTTCAGGGTGTTATAAGGTTTTAACCGTTGTAACTATCAAGTAATGGTTTTTCTTGTATTCTATCAAGTGGTGACAGGTAACAGAGTGGGGGACTAAGGGACAAGGAGACTATTTTTCCTTCCTACTTCCTTCTGCCTTCTGCCTCCTGCCTCCTGCCTCCTGCATAGCTGTCTTCTCAGAATTCGACTAAGCGTTATGATCAAAACAGTATTGCGTAACAACAGGTCAGATTCAGCCGTTTGTTTTGCAAAACCGTCTTGATAGACGGAAGGACTCAATAGGAATATTAATTTAGATGGCACGTCTCAATCGTTCAACCCTACGTCGTCTCCAAAGTTTGCCCCAAATTCCCAGCGTGTGGGAGGGCGATCGCCGTTCGATGGCGACGGATACTAACGCGAATATAGAGGGAGATTCGGAACCGACAGGCGAATGTATTATCTGGGTGGATGGTTCTCAGGGGATGGTGCGGGCAATGGACATGGTGGCGGTGGATATGGGGCCAGAAGCGATCGTGCGAACGTTGTTACGAGCGATCGAACATCCTCAGAGTCCTGCACCCGCCGCACGTCCTCAAAAAATTGTCGTTAAAGATCGGGAAATTCAATTTTTCTTACGCGGCGTTTTACAAGATTTAGAAATTGTGATTGAGTATGTCCCTGATTTACCGCTAATTGATGAAATTTTTCGGGGATTACAGGAAGTGGCGGAAAGTCGCCCGCCCCAATTACCGCCTCAATATGCCGATATTGTTACGAAAAAAGCTTATGAAATGTGGCAAGATGCGCCTTGGGAACGGTTAGGGGAACATCAAATTGTTGCCATTGAAGTGAATTTATTTGATATTGATACCTTGTATATTTCCACCCTCGGAAAATTGGGGATGGATTATGGGGTTTTAATGTATCGATCTTTGGAATCTTTAAAACGATTTCGAGAACGGGTGGTGCGACATAAATCCTATGAGAATTTAGAAGAAGCTTTCTTAGCCCAAGATTGCCTATTTGTAACCTTTGATCGCTCAATTGAGTTTGATGAAGAGGACGATGAAGAAAGCAATGTGGCGGATTTACCCTTATCAGAAATTCAGCCAAATTTTGGCAATCTTCATCCTTTAGAAGGGTTACGTTCAATTCTTTATGAGGAAGAAGCGGTCGTCGTTTTAGTCGCGTTAGAAGCGTTACATCGATTTTTACGGGATCATCGTTCCAAATTAACCTCTGTTCATTTTCCAGCTTTAAATCGTCGCTATCGAATTCCGGTTGTTTTACCGACTGAAGAAAAGAAACAAATTTCGGTGAAAGTTGAAACGTTACCGGAACTGGCGGCTGAATTGGGGGAAATGGCGGGAGAACCGGATGATGATGACGAGGAATTTGAACTCGAAGTTCCTCGGTTACGAGATGATTTAGTCCCCCCGAAATCGTTTTTAAGTCTGGGGGTTGTTCCTTGGGAAACGGCAAAATATCTGCGACATCATACTCAATTTCATCAAGCGGCGGAAGTTGAAATTCCTGAAGTTGGCGATGGTTTACCTGTGGTGTTAATTCAGACTTCTAAACCGAAAGCAGAAGCTTTAATTCGCAGTTTACAAGAAGCTGGAGGGCTAGAGGGAATTTGTTTTAACCCTGGGGAAGATCCAATGGCGGGTCGCAGTTATGACTTAGGAATTCTCAGAACAGAAGATGGCGATTTACATTTATTTGGTGAATTTTTAGAAGATGATCCGGTTCATCAAGAAGCCCGTCAAAAGTGGGAATCTCGCTGTCAAAAAACCAAGGGTTGGTGTGGGTTAATTATTGCAATGGGATTAACGGGTGCTTCACGGGGTCAACCTCAATTTAAAGATATGATGGCGTTATTAGAAGTTCGTTCTATCCCGCCTCAAGAGTTAGGTTTAGGATCATTACAATTAATGCCAGCCCCATTGTAACAGTCACCAGTCATCAGTTATCAGTGTTGATTTTTTTAATTGTTCGTCATGATTATGTTAACAATTAAAAATCAGTAACTTTCAACAATTTAACGATTAATGAGTAGGATGGGCTTTGCCCATCAATTCCCTAGATTTAGGGTCTCAAATGAAAGAAAGGGTATCGAAGTCTTAAAGCATTTAAAAATTAACTCTCAACTCAATACTGATACTGGTCTTTATTAGAAAATAGTTTATTTTTTGACCGATGATCTCCCTCTGCAAATTGATGATCCATGCCGAATTTTCCGGTTAATAACCCTTGGGCTAACGGTGAATACGCTAAAGGAGAAATCCTGCTAGCTAACGGAGACTCGTTGAATGAAGAATCCCCTCGCCTTTAGGCAGGGGCGAACGTCAAATTAAGGACGTTTATTATTGTATCTACAATCTTTGGAAGGAGAAATTGAAGGGTTCAGAAGCGTTAAACTTAAAGCAGTGATCTTAAATCGAATTTGAACGATGGAAATGACCATTTGTCATGGGTTAAAAGAATGGAATATTGCCATTGAAGCCTTAGAACAGGGTGAAACGATTATGCTGTTGAGAAAAGGGGGAATTCGAGAACAAGGCGGAAAATTCCAAGTTGCTCATCAGCAAATTTTACTGTATCCCACTTTTGAACATCAAGAACCCGCTCTACTTAAATCTCAGTATGCAAATCAAGTTCAATCTGTACCGTCCGGTTGGCATCCTGAACAAGTTAGAATCGGAAGTTTTGCTGAAATTACTGATATTTTAGCTTGGCATCCTGAACAGGGAGAACGCTTAATTGATCGGTTAATGCCGTTTTTAATTTGGAATGAAGCATTTGTTCGCGATCGCCTTCTATTTAAACCGAATCAACCCCTTTATATTTTATTACTTAGAACCTATAAATTATCCCAAGTTTATCAGATTTCTTATCATCCCAGTTATGGAGGATGTCGTTCATGGATTGATGTACAGGAAACAATATCACTAGAAAATAGCGTTCCTGTTTTAAGCGATGAAGAGTATCAGCAACAAGTCTCAAAAATTCATCAAATTTTAAATAGTTAGATGGATTAGTGAGGAAGATGCCAAAACCCCGGTTTCTTCAAGTAACCGGGGTTTTTAGTCCCATATTTTCTATTTCTGGTTTCCTTCTATTTTTTGGTTTGATTGATGGCTTTTTCTAATTTTCCTAATCCAAAATCCGCTAATACTGCGATTAAAGCGGCGGGAACTGCACCTGCGAGTAATAGTTGATTATTCACCGTTGCTAATCCTCTAAAAATTAATACTCCTAACCCTCCTGCACCAATGGCGGCGGCAATCGTTCCTAAACCAATCGCTAACACCGTTGCGACTCGAATTCCTGTTAAAATTACACTAAAGGCGAGGGGAATTTCGACTTTTAATAATAACTGTTGATCGGTCATTCCCATGCCTTTTCCGGCTTCTTTAATCGCCGGATCGATTTGAGCAATTCCCACAACAGTATTGCTAATAATGGGGAGTAAAGAATAAAGGGTCATGGCAACAATTGCCGCGCGATCGCCAATTCCTCCGATGAAAGGAATGGGAATTAAAAACCCAAATAAGGCTAAACTAGGAATCGTTTGAATAATATTCGCACTGCCTAAAATCAATTGACTTAACTTCGGTTTTCGGGTTAAAATAACTCCTAATGGAACTCCGATGAGAATGGCTAAACTCATAGCAATTCCGACTAAAATTAAATGCTGAGTTGTGCGTTGAATAATTTCTGCACCGTATCGAGTTAAAAATTCGCTCATTGTTCGCAATTAGATGAAATCATTTAATCGACTTTTAAACAGTCTAAAAAAGCCTGTGCTTCTGGATGGGAAGATTGTTTAAATTCCGTGGGAGTTGCTAAAACAACTAACTGTCCTTCGTACATTAAACCAATGCGAGACGCTAAGACAAAGGCTTCTTGAATATCGTGGGTGACAAAAATAACTGTTTTTCCTAATTGTTGCTGAAGACGCCGAAATTCTCGTTGCAATTCTAAGCGGGTAATGGGGTCAAGGGCGCCAAAGGGTTCATCCATTAATAATAAGCTGGGATCGGCGGCTAATGCGCGCGCGACACCGACCCGTTGACGTTGACCTCCTGAGAGTTGATGGGGATAACGTTTCCTAAAATGATCAGGTTCTAAACTAACTAATGTTAACAGTTCATGAACGCGTTGTTGAATGCGATCGCGTTTCCAACCGAGTAATTGAGGAACAACGGCGATATTTTGTTCAACGGTAAAATGGGGAAATAAACCAATTTCTTGAATTACATAACCAATTTTTCGGCGCAGTTGAATTGAATTCCAGCGCGTTGTTGATTTTCCTTGAACTAAAACTTCACCCTGGGTGGGAGTGAGTAAATTGTTAATTAGTTTGAGGGTTGTTGTTTTCCCACTTCCACTCCGTCCTAGTAAAACTAAAGTTTCCCCTTCATAGATATTTAGATCCAGATGATCAATCAAAAAACGGTGATGGAGGCGATAACTAACATCACAAAATTCTACAGCACTCGGAAGGTTTAAAGACATAAATCGCTGAAACCGTTAAAGATCCCGATTCTAGTTTAAACAATATCAACATTAACGTACTGAATTCCGAGTGTCCCTCGTAGTATAAAAACATACATAAAATGAGGAAACAGCCAAAAAAGTTGAATCCAGACTAATGATAATCGCTATAGCTAGTATAGCATTTTAACCTGTTTTCCAGAGAAAAATAAGGGGTTTATTATTTGTATTGTTTTTAACCCTCAGTTCAATATTGTTGAGAGAAACCTAAATGGTGGCAGTTTATTGTAGCTCAGAGATGCTGCTAGAATTTATGATTAGCATTGTTTTACAAACAGTGCTATCTTGGTTGCAGTTACATCGAATCTTAGCAGTGAGGAGGTGAAAAATGATCAGGAAAATGGTAGTTCAGCCTGTCAAGCAAGTTTGAGAAACTATTATTAACCTTAGCACTCTGCTAAGTCAGAACATCATATTAAAACATTAAAAGGTTCATTCACTGGGGAACAATCCGCTGAGGTTAATCTCTTAATTTTTAATATCTTTTTCTGAAACAATTATTCAATTTTAACCTGGATTTTCTGTCCCCAAACTTTAAAATCCAACTTGTTTGACCTTTGTTCCTGATGCCAAAGTGTATCGCATCTACCCCAGTGGAACATGAAAAACTCTAGATCTCCATCAAGACCAGATACATTAATTGGGAAGGTATTTGAACGGCTTCCTACGTTTATTGTCGGATTCACCGTTGGCTCACTAATTACTGTTTATGGAACTGTGACTCAGGTTGATTTATTTAATTATCTCAATTCTGAGCAAGATATTGTCAAGTTTTATCAACATCTTTTCGGATTATCTAGCAATTCTTTTTCAGAGAAAAAACAACAATATCGAGGTTATATTGAAAAAATTAATATTAGTGTTAATCCCAATAACTTGAGTATTCATGTCCTTCCTAAATCCATTTGCGAATCCGCAATATTGGAAGGCGATCGGGTAAAAATTTCATCCCCCGTTGAAGTGATTGGTAAAGAAAATTCTGCTCAAGATTCTGAATTCAATTTATTTAAACAGCGGACTACTAAAATTCTCAGTGATGGGTTTGGATATATTGAAGTTTCGAGTCCCAATAATGAATCTGCTTTAATTGAAATTAATTTATTAACTGAACAACAAAGCTGTGTGAGAAAATCGAAAGATATTCAAGAACTTGAAAAGCTTTTAGCACAAAAAAAATGGAAAGAAGCAGATCAAAAAACGTATCAAGTGTTATTAAAACTAACCCAACGGGACAGTATCGGTTATTTGAGTGAAGATGCGATTAAAAAAATCCCTTGTCCTGATCTCAAAACCATTGACCAAATTTGGAAAAAACACTCTGGAGGGTTATTTGGATTTAGTGTACAAAAGCGAATTTTTGTAGAAACACAGAATCAATTAGAAGCAGATGATTTAAACCGATATGATCCCAATGCTTATATTCATTTTAGCGATTTAGTCCGATGGATTGAGTCGGATAAAAACGGGAAGGAAGCCTGGAGACCTTATGATCAACTTAGCTTTTCTCTCGAAGCACCCGAAGGTCATCTTCCGCGACTGAATCAACTGGAAAAAGGAATGGAAATGCAGCGAAATTATAAACTGGTTTCTCCTAATGGACTTCCCCTAAATTCCCAACAAATTAGAGCTAGAACCTTATTTTATAGCCGTGCAGAAGTTTGCGGACTTTAGATGAATACCCTTTCCATTTCCTCAACCAAAATTACAATCTGATAAATTCATGTCATCATAGATACAGAGGAATATGAGTTGCTAACCTAAGATTGGAATAATCGTCATGCCTGTATCTCGATTGCTATTCTTAATTTCTGGCATTTGTTTAATTTTGGGGTTAATGATATGGCTGATTGGTTCGATCTCTTCTCTTTACACCCAAATTGCTTGGACAGCTAACCCAATCTTAGCGAATTTTCTTCTCCTGTTATTAATTATATTATTAGGATTAGCAATTTTTGCCTTAATTTATTATACGGGACTATTTTATAAAGCCGGAAGATCTCGACAAAAACGCCGACCTTTAAAAGTTCCGGTTGATAAAACAGAAGCCGCAGAAGAATCGTTAAAAGCCGTGCGTCAACAGGTGGCACAAATTCAAGATCAAGTGGCTCAACAAGCATTATTAAGTCGCTCTCAAGAAATGGCGGCAGATTTAGCGAAAGGAAACCTACAAATTGTCGTATTCGGAACAGGTTCGGCGGGAAAAACGTCTTTAGTCAATGCGTTAATGGGTCAAGTGGTCGGAAAAGTGAATGCACCGATGGGAACCACAGAAGTCGGTGAAACCTACCCGTTACAATTACCCGGAATGGAACGCAATATTTTAATTACCGATACCCCTGGAATTTTAGAAGCGGGAGTGATGGGTTCTGAACGAGGACAATTAGCCCGTTCCTTAGCAACGGATGCGAATTTGTTATTATTTGTGGTGGATAATGATTTAAGACAATCGGAATATTTACCGCTACGAGCGTTAGTTGAAATTGGCAAGCGATCGCTGATTATTTTAAATAAAACTGACCTTTATCCTGAAGCCGATAAAAATATTATATTAGCGCAATTGCGAGAACGTGTGAAAGAGTTTCTTGATCCAGTAGATGTAATTGCGATCGCCGCAAATCCCCAATCTATTCGTTTAGAAACGGGAGAACTTCTTAAACCTGAACCGGATATTATGTCATTAATTCGACGGTTAGCGACAATTTTACGCTCAGAAGGGGAAGAATTAATTGCTGATAATATTTTATTGCAATCTCAACGATTAGGAGAAGAAGCTAGACGATTAATTGATGCTCAACGCAAACGGGAAGCGGAAAAAATTGTTGATCGGTTTCAATGGATTGGTGCGGGAGTAATAGCCGTTACCCCTTTACCTGTGGTTGATTTAATCGCAACGGCGGCAGTTAATACGCAAATGGTAATTGAAATTGGCAAAGTATATGGTTGTGAATTAAATCTAGATAGAGGTCGAGAATTAGCCTTATCTTTAGCGAAAACGTTAGGAAGTTTAGGCATTGTAAAAGGAGTCATTCAACTGGTATCAACAGCGTTACAATTAAATGTCGCAACCTTAGT
>JBMDYE010000605.1:0-2591 GCA_048595135.1 Planktothrix sp.
ACGCCATAAGTTCTATTTTGCAGGTTTTGGGATTCCGACAATGGGTTGAGGGAGAGAGAGGGAGCAAAAGGGATAACAAGTATTAATGTCCTTTCAATCTACTTGTGTGGAAAATTTTTGATATGACTAAAACCTCTACAAATCTCACAGAGCCTGATATTACAGTCGCATTTGATTATGGAGGGTCGCTCACCAAGATTATCTTTGCGGGACAAGACCGACAAGTTCGGCTTCTGTGCATGGAACCGGAAGTAGTATCTGTTCCACGAGAGTCAATTTTGGGTTATGCCAGAGAGCAGTTAGGGTCAGCCGATCCTCAAAACACCGCTTGGGTTGCGTTCAGGAATGATTACAGAGCCGTTGGCTATTTAGCTAAACAAAGGTTTCATGCAAATGCGGGGCTATCGGAACTCAAATATGAGCGGGCTTTACATAAAACTTTGGCGGCTTTATGGGTGATTAAGGAAAAACAAAAACTACCTGGGAATTTGACAGTAGCCATCGCCGCGTTGTTACCCCCTGGAGAATATGAAGACCGAAGCCGGTTTGAGCGGGTACTGCGCGAAGCATTAGCAGATTATCAAACTCCGACGGGTCGCATGAGTGTCGAGTTATTGGTATTTAATTGCAAACCCGAGGGGGGTGGCATTTATTTAATGCACAACAAGAAAGCGGGTTCTGGAATTAAAGAACGGGTTTGTGCGATCGCCATGCTGGGCTACCGCAACGCGAGTTTGCTGGTTGCTCAACGGGGAGATGTAGCCCCTGGAAAAATGAGTGATTTGGGCTTTATTCGGATGGTCGAGAAAGTCTTGGTTAAAACATCGGGACAAACTGCGGAGCGATTAACCCCAGCAATTGTTACAGCAGGGAGTGAGTTTAAGGCGGCACCGTTGATGCGATTAGCCCGCAGTACGTCTCGGGAAGGACGGGCGGAGGAAGTGCAGCAAATGCTCCTGGCTATCAAGGAAGCTCGTCCCGAATATGTCCGAAGTTTAACCAGTTGGTTAGATGAAAATTTACCCCCGGATTGTGATGAGTTGGTGTTTTGTGGAGGAACGGCGACTTATTTCAAAAAAGAGTTAAACGAATACTATGATCGTCTCCCGATTATTTGGAATGCAGATATTTCTATTCCAGTTGTTTTGGATAAAAAAGGACTGGGCGATCGCCTCAGTGACGTTTATGGAATGTTTGTCTATTTTAGAACGGTTTTAAAGAAACAGTTCAATTCTAAGTCCTATAAATCCGTTGAGTCTTTGTCAGAAGGTTCCCAGAAGCAGGAGGTTAAGGCTCATGGCTAACCCAGAAAAAATAGATTTCGTTTGGCGATATCAACCCTTAAAAAATACGGCTGATGCCGTGTTACTTACTTACATTAAACAGAATGAAATTTTACCAGTTAGAGAAGTGATTCTCCAGTCATTGCGAGCTTACTGGCTACCATTAGCTTATCAACAAACAGGGGAATTTGATCCAGTTTTGTTGGAACAACTATTTAGAAAAGCCGTGTATGCCTTGGAGAAGCACGCTTTGTATTTGTGTGACCAAGTGGGTATTGATTATTCTTCCAATTTCCCAAATCTTTACCGAGAAGATGGAATAAAAGCGACTTGGGATTCTAGTTCGATTCACCCTAATCTAACAACTGAGAATTTATTAGAGTTAGTAGGAGGGGATGAGTTTAATGATTCGGGCTTTTCATGATTAGAAGCTAAAAAAGTAAGGAGTTGATTAGAAGTAAAACCTATTTTTATTTCTATAAAATAAAGTAATGGAGTAGCAACATGGCAGGTCGGAGTAGAAGAACAAAATCTCAACTAGAACAGGTAGATCCTACAACTGAACAAGCTGAAGCATTAGGAGAAGTATCAATGACAGTAACGATAAAATCCCCAAGTCATTTAGGCGAAAATGGATTGGAGACTGTTGAGAAATACCCTACTAAAATTCATTTGATTGATGGAGAAAAAGGTGGTGTAGGTAAGAGTTTATTTGCAAGGGTTTTAATCCAGTATTTTATGGATAAAAAATATCCTTTTTTAGCCGTAGATGCGGATCGATCTAACCCCGATGTCTCTCGAATTTACGAAAGTGTTTGTCGAGAAGCTTTATTTAGTGAAGATGAGAAGAAGTTTTATGAAGCCGATAAAATTTTTGAGTGGGCTTTTGACAATAGCATTATTGTCAATTTACCGGCTCAGGTTTATCCGGTGGTGACGAGTTGGATTGAAAAGAATAACTTAATTGAGTTAGGCAAACAATCCAAAATTACATTTTGTAAGTGGTTTGTTTGTACAGGAGGTTATGATAGCGTGCAGTTATTTTTAAAATCAGTGCAAAATTTTGAGAAAAAGATAGGTCATATTTTAGTCCGTAATTTTGGGTTAGAGGACGATTGGAGTTCTGTAGAAGAGATGGAAGAAGTTCAAAATGCGATTAAAAAATATGATGTTAAAGTCATTGATTTTCCTAAGCTTTATTCGCGAGAAAGAAATGCGATTGACGCGGGAGGAATTACGTTTGAATTAGCTCGGAATAGTCAAGAATTTGGGGTGTTGGGACGGCAACGAATTAAGTCATTTATGTTG
>JBMDYE010000606.1:0-1567 GCA_048595135.1 Planktothrix sp.
CAAGTAGAGAGGACAAGTGGGATAGCAGGTTAAAGCATTTTTCAAGTTAGTATAGCGCTTAATAACTCCAATAGAAATTACTCGACTAAATCCCATAAGAATTGATAAACATCATGGGACATAAACAATTCTTTAGGACGGTGATCTAGCAAGTTTTCTAGGATAAATTCTTGCTCAATTTTTTGGAATTGTCGATGCCAATAAGTTTGTTGTATATCTTGATAAATTCTTTCATCTGTAATCACTGAATTTTGCTCCTGTTGGGGCTTAACAAGACGACCTATCGGTTCGAGCCTAGCTGCAATATTAATATCTCGACCGTAGATACAAGATTGAAAAATCATCAAATCTCCGCGAGTCATCCCAATTGCTAATCCACATTCAATCTGATGCCCTTGAATAAATTCTTTCCATTGATAGCATAATTGTTGAAGGGCTGCTAACGCTAAGTCCGATTGAGGAAAGGTTAAATAATAGGAATCTCCCAAAATTAAACGAATTGTTCCTCCAAACTCTCGACAAATTGCTTTTTGGCTTTGATCCAAATAAGTTAATAGCGTTTCAACTTCTATTGTAGAATGAGATTCTTGATAGTGAGTAAAACCTCTAAGATCTGTTTTAACCAAAATTTGGTTTTGAATATGCCGAGTTTGGTAACGTTGCTGAATCCGGTAAACTTTTTCAGGTTGGCTGATTCCTTTTAAAGAAAACTCTCCCACAAAAGCGGACTGAATTTCGGCTTTATTCAGAGCTAACCAGGCAGCTTGAGAGAGGTAGATTTCATCTGGTGGTGTTAGGGTTTCAATCCGAGCCGCTAAGTTAACTGCATCCCCAAAAATGTCTCTATCTAAGTGCAAAACATCTCCAAAGGTAATAGCAATCCGAATTTTGAGTCTTTGCTCATCCGTTTTTCCGGGTTGGCTAACTCGTAATTCTTGTTGCATTTCTACACCTGCTAGTGCAGCCGTTGTCACACTGGGAAAGATTAACCAAAATGAATCGCCTTCACCTTTAATTAAAGAGCCTCCTTGTTTGAAAGCAATAGTAGAAATTAGCTGTTTATGCTGTTCTAATAATTCTTTTAAGCTAGACTCTCTTAAATTTTCAACTTGACTGGTAAACTCACAAATATCAGTTTTGAGAACAACGGTAGAACGTAAATTGGTCATTTGATAGGTTGAGCCAGTAAATTTTTCAACGAGCCGTTGAGTTGTCTTTACTATTTATAACCTAAAATTGTAGGGGTTACTTAACAAGCGTGGGGTTTTCCCTGAACAAATACTAGCTCAGGGTTGAAAAGGGGTGTATCGTTTAACTCATCATTCCCATCTCCAATTCTCACTCACAACTTCTACAACAGCCTATTGGCGAACCTCTTGTTAAGGACAAGTATTAAAACTAAACTAGAGTTTAAGGAAAATCACCCAATCTGTTCATGGCTTCAAATCGTTATCAGAAAAATTGGAAGGAACTGGCATTAGCAGTTAAAGAAGCAGCGAATTGGCAATGCCAAAAATGTGGTTTATTCTGTATTAAGCCAGGAGAACCTTTATCAGATGCCATCAAA
>JBMDYE010000607.1:0-9917 GCA_048595135.1 Planktothrix sp.
GCCGGAAGCGTCCATAACATTAACATCCCGATCACGAGTTTCCATTTGAATCCCATTGTTAATTCTCCTGCATCCTGATGGCCAGATTTTAGCATTCTGTGCCATAACCCCTCTGTTGGGTCTCTATCCAATGGTAGAAAAAAAGCAGGGGGAGTTGGGGAAGCAGGGGGAGCGAGGGAAGATAATTCTTCTTTTTCCTATTGTCTATTGCCTATTGCCTATTGCCTATTCCCTTCTATTTGATTCAAAACTGTGATATTCTAATTGATTGTGGCAATTTACGGATTAACTCAAGATTAAATTACTATGGCTCTTACACAGGAACGGAAACAAGAAATTCTGTCTGCTAACCAAACCCATGAAACCGATACAGGGTCATCGGATGTGCAAATCGCCATGCTGACAGAACGCATTAACAAACTCAGCGAACACCTCAAAGTTAACAAGAAAGATCACTCCTCTCGACGGGGCTTGTTACAAATGATCGGCCGTCGCAAACGTCTGTTAAACTTTTTACAACGTCAAGATCAACAACGCTACCAAGCTTTAATTGCTCGTCTGGGAATTCGGGGCTAGAGTTTAATCATCTGAACTCGTCTAGATGCGCTGAGTTTGGTGCGATACCTTAATTTGCCTCCTGCATTTTCACACCGGACACCTTAACTTATGTCTTCTGAAAGTTCTCGCCAACGCCTAGCCTTTGAACCGAATAAAAGCCGTAAAAAAAATAAGACGAACGTTAAAGCGTCCGTAAAAGCAACATCAGAGTCGGGAACGACGCGCCCTACTAACACGGCTAAGTCAACCCCCGCTAAACCTGCCAAACCAACTCAACCAGCCAAACGCCGTTACACCCGTGAAGAAGCAGCCATCCCAGAAGTCGTCAGCCAACGGATGCTGTCACGGATGGTGGTTTTGGCTGGAACTCCCCTATTAATGGCGTTAGGAACCTTTATTGGCAGTTACTTTATCATTACCAACGACCTTTTCCTCCTTCCTCCTACCGCCGTATTACTGGTGAGTCTGGGATTCTTTGGACTAAGTGTCCTGGGATTAAGCTATGGTGTTCTTTCGGCTTCTTGGGATGAAGAGATTCGAGGGACTGTTTTAGGCTGGCAAGAATTCAAAGTCAATTTAGGGCGAATGCAGGAAGGATGGAAAGCAAACCGCCAGAAAAACAACAAAGATTAAGAATTAAAAATTTTGCTCCTAAATGAATGAAGAAATTAATTGCTATACGTTAAATTAACCTAGTAGCAGTTTAATTTCTTTTGGCTATTCCATCCCGTGAACGCTTAGTCTAGCCTAAACATCTAAACATCAACCCTTAATTTTTGACCAGGATAAATGATTATAGTAATGAAAGTCGGCGCCCCAGAAGCCGAAATTGAACGCTTAAGTAATGACCTCAAAACCACCTGGGGTTTAGATCCCGAAAAAATTGTCGGTAAGCATAAAGTCGTCATTGGCTTAGTCGGTGAAACCGCCGAGCTTGATGCCTTACAACTTCGGGAAATGAGTCCGTTCATTGAGGACGTGCTACGGGTGGAAAAACCCTACAAACGGGTCAGTCGCGAATATCGTCATGGCGAAGCTAGCGAAGTGACGGTTCCCACCCCAAACGGGAATGTTACCTTTAGTCAACATCACCCCTTAGTGGTCGTTGCTGGCCCCTGTTCGGTGGAAAACGAAACCATGATCATCGAAACCGCCAAACGAGTCAAAGCCGCAGGCGCGCAATTTCTCCGAGGCGGTGCGTTCAAACCCCGGACGTCTCCCTATGCGTTTCAAGGACATGGAGAAAGCGCCTTAGACTTATTAGCCGCCGCCAGAGAAGCCACCGGTTTAGGCATTATTACGGAATTAATGGATGCTGAAGACCTGGAAAAATTAGGGGAAGTTGCCGATATTATTCAAATTGGCGCTCGCAATATGCAAAACTTCTCCCTCCTCAAAAAAGTTGGGGCTCAAGACAAACCCGTTCTGCTCAAGCGGGGAATGGCTGCCACCATTGAAGATTGGTTAATGGCTGCGGAATATATCTTAGCCGCCGGAAACCCTAACGTGATTTTATGTGAACGGGGAATTCGCACTTTTGATCGTCAATATACGCGCAATACTCTCGATCTGTCTGTCGTCCCAGTGTTGCGATCGCTCACCCACCTCCCCATTATGATTGATCCCAGTCATGGCGTTGGGGTGGCAGAATACGTTCCCTCAATGGCGATGGCCTCCATTGCGGCGGGTGCAGACTCCTTAATGATTGAAGTCCATCCCAACCCCGCTAAAGCTTTATCCGATGGCCCTCAATCCCTCACCCCAGAACGGTTTGATCGGTTAATGCAAGAATTATCCGTCATTGGAAATGCTGTCAACCGTTGGCCAAAAGAATTAGCTGTTGTTGCTTAAATTGAATACAACGATTAATGTAAAGTTGAGGCGTTCCCCAGGAACGTCTTTTTTTAATCATTATCGATTAAATACATCAATAAACATTCTATTATCTACAGTAAAAATAAATTTGTCTTCTATCTAAAGGAATATAAAATCGAGCATAAAACCCAAATTTATCTTAATTCTGACAAGCCTTAAATAATCAGGATGAAAGATCTAGAATAGTTATGTTAAACTGCCAGCCAAAATAATATTGTGAGGAGTAAAATCGCGCTATGAGGAGTCTTCGAGGAATAGCCTTTTTAGCAACAGTAATGGCGTTGATTCTCAACCCAGGTAAACTTTTAGCTCAACCCTCCCCTCTGGAACCTTCCCTAGAGACGAGTTCAGACGTCAACAGCATCACATCGCCTTCATCCACCGCAGTTATCCCCGATACAATAGCGAGTCAGTCCCCTCTGCCTTCTTCAGAATCAGAACCCGTTCAACCTGTTGCTGTCCCGTTACAAAACTTAGTGACAACTTCCGTCGAACTAGCAACTAACGCATTATCAGAACCCACCCCAGAAGTTACCCCTTCAGAAGACCTAGCGTTAGAACCCACCCCAGAAGTTACCCCCTCAGAAACGGAGATTCAAACCCCTAAACAACCTCAACCCCTATCAGAATTTGAAGGAATTTCTCCTTCCACCCAAGCCCAAGATTTAAGCATGAATTGGATGGATCAAGTTGAGTGGCAAATTGCCCAAACCGAAACGCAACCCACCCAAACCGCACAAGCAGAAGGGGAAGAAGAAGAAGATCCCCGCAAAGCAGCCGATGCTAACGGTCGTCGTTTAAGTAATAACTATAACTACATTGGGATTGGGGGCAATATTGGCATTGCTGGAGATACGTCCGGTTTAGGACAAGGGGGAGGGATGACCCTTTCTAAAACAGGCTTTTCCGAAAATGTTTCCCTTCATTCCGGCGGAATTGTAATTGCTGACGAAGGAGCAAGCCTTGCTCATTTAACGTACAATTTCCCAATTCGCACTGAAACAGGAGCCGTCAGAGTATCACCTTTCGTGGGAGCCGGAGTGATCTACAAAGATTTATTTAATAATGACTTTAGTTTCGGCCCCTCAGCAACCGTCGGGATTGATTACCCCATTTCTTATAGTTTCCTATTAACAGGACGAGCCAGCGTCGGCTACATTCGAGAAGAAACGGAATTTGGGATTCAGTTAGGCTTCACTTATGTCTATACTAGAGGTCTACTCGATATCCTGTTTTAATTAATTAGTCGAGTTAGAATTCTGACTTTTTTGAATTAATAAATCAGCTTGTTGAGTAACCGTTCTCAATAATTGATTTAACAAGATCAAATTATCAGAAGACATCGGCGTATCAGCTAAACGCTCACTAATTTCACCCAGCTTATGCTGTACTTGCTGGGTGAGTCTTAGTGCATCTAAACTTAATTTAGATAACTGTTGTTGCTGATAGAATTTTAAAGCTGCCCCCCGTAAAACTTGTAAATTGGCTTCTTCGCCATAACTGCCAGGGGTAATTCTTAGCCGCAATAATAAATGCTGATTTTGATATAACCGTTCAATCTCAACTTGTCGAGGTTTATCTACCGTAATGAGAGGAAGCTCCACTAACCGCTTTAACTCATTAATTACCCCTTGAAAGGTTAGAGAATCTAAGTTGGTCACAACCGATTGTAAAACTCCATCCTGACTCCATAAAATTTTCCCTTGATTGTCTTGACGTTCAAAATAAAGCCGTCCAATTCCACCAATTAAAACCCGTGCTAATAGTTCTTGTAACAACTCATAGGGAGGTAACGAGCCTAAACTGTCTATAGAACTCGCTAAATGATTGGCTTTGAGTTGTAAAACCAAGGGAGTTTTTTTAGTCGTTTTAGGGAGTGTAGCATCAAGCTGGGAATTAGAATTAAAATCCTCCTGAATTGGGTCTTCAACCCTAGATGCTGATCCAGGTTTGAAAGTCTTTGAAGAAGATAATTTTTGATTAGAAATCTTCTCTTTGGGTGGTGGAGAAAATGTCTTAGCCTGGGTTTTTTGCACCTGATTTCCAACAGATTCGGCAGCTTCAGCCCGTTGAGAATGACAAAGATAGGCAGACAATAGGGAACGATGTTCTTCAGCAGAAATTTTCTGAGCCACAATCGAACAATTCATATAGCCGACAATTTTTTGAACATATTCTAGTGCTGATTCATCCTGGGAATCAACCATGCCTAAATATAAATGATTATCTTTGAGACAAACAGGCAAAATTTGGTAATGCAGGCAAACTTCTAACGGTAAAATACTGTCAATCAAAGGAAAAATCTGCTGCGAGTCCAACGGAGTCACCCCATTTACTTGAGATTTCGCTAACATTTTGGGTTTATTATTTTCGAGTTAAGGCACTCAAAATTTATCTAACTCAACCAGCCATAACTCCTTCGATAGAAGCACCAAGACATTGATCAAGCGTTCACATCACAAAACCGGGAAGTTATGCTAGTGGATCAGTTACGGTTGTTGATCTGACTTTAGTTTAACAGCCTTTCTAAAAATTATTACCACATTAGGAGGATGACTTAATCAGGCACTCATTGGGGTTTAAAGCGTCAGGTACAGCGTGACGGTTAACCTAATAACAGATTACTGTATTAACTGATGACGGATTAATTGATTAGACAGGCAATGACGAGAGGAGATCGTTTATTTCGACAAAACTTACCCCCCCTGACCCAAGAAACCCAGTTTCTGATCCAGATTTTGGGGATAACATCCAAATTTTTCGTTCACAAACGCGGTTTATGCAACCATCCGATTAAAGATTTTACCCGATTTAGTCTGAGTGCGATTGTGGTTATGCTCTCAGGACAACACCCCAGCCTCGCTTCCCCAGTTCCTCAACCTCAGACTCCCACCCTCACCCCTTCTCCGGTTAAGCTTTTAAGCACTCAACCCCCCAAATTTTCCGAGTTTGTCTCCTCCCCTTTCCCCGCTTCCGAATTAAAACACAATCAAGCGATCGAGGTACAGTGGAAGTTAATCATTAAATTAAGCGATCGCCGGGTTTACGTGTACCGAGATCATCAACTGCAAATCAGTTATCCGATTGCGGTTGGGAGGGAAGGATGGGAAACCCCAGTCGGTCAATACAAAGTCATCCAAATGATTAAAAATCCGATTTGGGAACATCCCCTGACCGGAGAAATTATCCCTCCTGGGCCTGATAATCCCTTGGGGGAACGTTGGATTGGGTTTTGGACAGACGGTAAAAACTATATTGGCTTTCATGGAACTCCCAATACCGAAACCGTTGGACAAGCCGCCTCTCATGGTTGTATTCGGATGTTTAATCAAGATGTGTTAGCGCTGTTTGAAAAAGTAAAAATTGGGACACCTGTGATTGTTGAACCGTGACCACAACTCCAGATAGACTAAAAACTGGTAAAGCAAGCTGCACTCATGATGACCCCTTCTTCTTCTGCCTCCGAACTGAATGCCAATAATTGGCCACAATTATTACAACAACTGTTAGATCGTCAATCCCTTTCCGTTGAGCAAGCGTCTAGCTTAATGTTGGGATGGTTAACAGAAGCTATCCCTCCCGTGTTATCGGGAGCCATTCTCGCGGCTCTACAAGCCAAAGGAATATCCGCAGAAGAATTAACCGGAATGGCATCCATCCTCCACTCATTTTGTGATGCAGCTTCCACCCCGCAACTCGGAACAAAATTTCCGCCCCACTATCGCCTCATTGATACTTGTGGAACCGGAGGCGATGGTGCTTCAACCTTTAATATTTCCACAACCGTTGCCTTAGTTGCCGCCGCGGCTAACGTTCCCGTTGCTAAACATGGCAACCGTTCTGCCTCTAGTAAAGTCGGTTCAGCCGATGTGTTAGAAGCGTTGGGGGTGAACCTGAAAGCACCCTCAGAACAAGTCATCGCCGCGTTATCAGAAGTGGGAATTACCTTTTTATTTGCACCGGGTTGGCATCCCGCGATGAAAGCGGTTGTTCCCCTCCGCCAAACTTTAAAAGTGCGAACCGTCTTTAATTTATTAGGGCCGTTAGTGAATCCTTTGCGTCCCAGTGGACAAGTGATGGGCGTTTATGATTCCAAACTATTAGAAATTATTGCTGAAGCGTTGAACCAGTTAGGAACAGAAGTGGCGATTGTCCTACATGGGCGCGAAAAACTCGATGAAGCGGGACTGGGAGATGTGACCGACTTGGCAATTTTAGCGGATGGAAACGTTCACCGGGCTATTTTAAATCCCCAGGAATTCGGGTTAACTGTTGCACCGTTAACCGCCCTTAAAGGCGGAGAAGTCGAAGAAAATGTCGAGATTTTAAGAAATTTATTACAAGGGAAAGGCACACCAGCCCAACAAGATGTTGTCGCTTTAAATGCTTCTTTAGCCTTACAAGTGGGTGGCGTTGTCCCAATGGGAGATCACCAAAAGGGCATACACCTCGCCCAAGACATTCTCCAAAGTGGCATCGCCTGGACAAAACTTGAACAATTGGTTAACTTTCTTAAAAATTAGGGAACAGGGAATAGGGAATGGGCAATAGGGAATGGGCAATCTTGTAATAGAAATTTCTTCCCTTGTCTGCTTCTCCCCTTGTCCCCTTGTCCCCTTGTCCTAACTGCGGGCGCGAAATTCAATCACATCCTGTTTAATACTGATGTCATACTGACCAAAAAAGCTTTGTCCTAACAGTCCAATTTCTAAAACAGGAGAAATGGCAACTTCCACATCCGTTGCTTGTAAACCGCCTACATCAATTTTGCTCACCCGACCGATCTCTTGGTTGGTAATGCGATCGCTCGCCGTACTCACCGGAACAAGCCCGTAAGGCTCGACTAATAAAGCTTCAGCCATTGAACGAGTAATCACAACCCCACTGGCTCCGGTATCGAGTAACATTTCAAAGGTTTTTCCATTAAAACTAACATCAATCACCGGAATTCCGCCTTCACGTCGTTTAATCGGAACTTCAAATCCACCCGTTGTTGATGGAGGCGTAGAAGCCGAGGCGGCGGTCGGAACTAAATTACAAACGGACTGGGTTAAATTCACCACATCTCCAGAGCCGTCTCTAATAAAACACCCTGGATATTCTTGCGCCACGGTCGGGCTAAAAAGTCCTGAAATTCCTGATAAAACAACTGTAAAACTAATTCCAAGGGGAATCGTCACAAGAGAATTGGCTTTAATCATGTTCTTACCCTACGATCATTCGTTTGAACTGTACCGTGATCTAATTTGGATAGAACTGAGTTGTGATATCACTAAACAATAGAGGGTTTAAAAGTTAACTAACAATTCCATCCAAACTCTCCTAAACTTCAGTGCAAGGATGGCAAAACGACAGATCTTTAACCGTTGTTATCCCTGCACTAACTTGATTATGACCGAGCTTGAAATTCAATCACATCCTGTTTAAGAGTGACATCATAATCTCCAAAAAAATTTTGACCTAAAAGACCAATATCTAGGCTCGGTGCGATCGCCACATTCAGGTTCTTTTTAACCAAACCTGCCACTTCAATACTAGCAACGGAACCGACATCAAATTCAACATCCCTTTGGCTTGGCGTATCGGCTTTAGCTTTCCCCGTTACCGTCACCCCCGCTAATTCAGCCATTGTCGGCGTAATCACAATTCCACTGGCTCCGGTATCCACCATCATTTCAAAGGGTCGGTTATTCACCAAAACTTCAACAACCGGAATTCCTTTTTCTCGGCGAATAATTTTAGCTTGATAACGTCCTGCACCCCCCATTGGAGAAATTGAGGTTTTGGCATCCATTTGGGGGAGAACACAAACTTGGTTTAAAAGTACCAAATTTCCCGCTTTATTTTCCATAAAACAGCCCGGAAGTTCTTGAGCCAGCGATCGCTCGATTCTGTTCAATGGAACTCCTATTATTAACAATAAAAATGGGAGCAAACCCACCAAACGGCTCGAAACCAAAATATCAACAAGCTGACTCAACGGTTTTAACCCCTGAAGCCAAGAATTATTCTGAGGAGGGAGGGGATGCAACCGCACTGGTTTGGGGGAAGTCTTCATTCGTTTACAGAGATTCAAAGATTAATTTAATTTTAACAACAGGTTTTGTTCTGCAATAGTCCACCTTTTTGGCGGATTAATTGTCAGGTAATGACAACAAGCCACAAGATTCCTGCATCATCTGGGGAAATGTTTGGAATAATAGGGAGTTGATTCCAGTTCAAGCTTAATCAGAATTCAATGTCCCTGATCTCTGCACAACCTGCTTTACTCGTCTTGGCGGACGGAACCTCCTACAAAGGCTGGTCATTTGGCGCCCCCGGAACCGTCGTTGGCGAAGTCGTTTTTAATACGGGTATTACCGGCTACCAAGAAGTTCTCACCGATCCCAGTTACTGTGGACAAATTGTTACCTTTACCTATCCCGAACTCGGCAATACCGGGGTCAATCCCGATGATGAAGAATCGGCTCGTCCTCAAGTGCGGGCGGCAATTGCTCGTAATATTTCCGCCCGTCCGAGCAATTGGCGTTCCACTCAATCTCTACCTGACTATTTAAAACAACACAATATTCCGGGGATTTACGGCATTGACACTCGCGCTCTCACCCGCAAAATTAGAACCGTTGGAGCGATGAATGGTGCCATTTCCACAGAAATTTTAGACCCCGTAGAATTACAGGCGGTGGTTGAAAAAGCACCGAGTATGGCTGGGTTGAACCTGGTTAAAGAAGTGACAACCCAAGAACCCTATGAATGGTCAGAACCCACCGAATCGGTTTGGGAATTTAGTGACTCCGCGAACGGTGAAGATCCCAAATATACCGTTGTCGCCCTTGATTTTGGCGTCAAACGCAATATTCTGCGCCGTCTGGCTAGCTACGGTTGTCGTGTGATTGTGGTTCCCGCTAACACTCCCCCAGAAGAAATTCTTAAATACAACCCTGACGGTATTTTCCTGTCTAATGGCCCTGGTGATCCCGCCGCTGTGACTGAAGGGATCGAAACCACTAAAGCGTTACTGAAGGCTGAAAAACCTGTATTTGGCATTTGTATGGGTCATCAAATCTTAGGGTTATCCTTGGGAGCAGAAACCTTTAAGTTAAAATTCGGTCATCGGGGTTTAAATCAACCTGCTGGTTTAGAACAAAAACAAGTTGAAATTACGAGTCAAAATCACGGGTTTGCCATTGATGCCAATTCTTTAGGCGCGGATGTGGAAATTACCCATATCAACTTAAATGATCAAACCGTCGCTGGATTAAAACATAAAACCCTTCCTTTGTTTTCCGTTCAATATCACCCTGAAGCCAGCCCTGGCCCCCACGATGCCGACTACCTGTTTGAAAACTTCGTGAAAGCAATGGCAGAAGAGAAGAATTAAGAATTAAGAATTAAGAATTAAGAATTAAGAATTAAGAATTAAGAATTAAGAATTAAGAATTAAGAATTAAGAATTAAGAATTAAGAATCGCGCAGCGTCCTGA
>JBMDYE010000608.1:0-4057 GCA_048595135.1 Planktothrix sp.
AATCTTCCAATACGCCAGCTTCAACAACAGCCGCAGCTTACACTTCTTATTAGGTGCATGGCCTGTGGTCGGCATTTGGTTCACCGCATTAGGTGTGTCCACAATGGCGTTCAACCTGAATGGTTTCAACTTCAACCAATCGATCATCGACAGCACTGGTCGTGTGATCAACACCTGGGCTGACGTGATCAACCGCGCTAACTTAGGTATGGAAGTCATGCACGAGCGCAACGCTCACAACTTCCCCTTAGACTTAGCTTCTGGTGAATCTGCACCTGTGGCTCTGGTTGCTCCTTCTATCAACGGTTAATTCTTAACTTGAGATCACAAAAAACGCTCTCCGTTTCGGGGGGCGTTTTTTGTTGGTTAAGATTTTACACTGATTAACTTAGCTTCTGTTTAATATAGCATTTGAAAATTGGATTTAATAGAAATAGCGATCGCCCTTCTTCTTCTACTTTTTCGATTAAATTCTGGCGAATTAATGATTGTATTGCTTGCATAAATTCCGGTTTTGATAATTCCAAATTAGCAGGTTTTTGGGAAATATTAACGGGTTGATCTTGAGTGGCCAACCAATAGATTACTTTTTTTTCTGATTCTGATAAACGGTTTAACTGAGATTCTAAACTGGGTTCTAAATCTCCTAAATAAATATCATTTTGCTCGGCTAAAAAGAGGGAAACACTACCATTAAAAAGTTCAATAATTGTTGAAGCGATAATCTTTAACCATCTAGGATGACCTTGATACAGAGTGATTAATTCTGACCAATTTTCCTGATCAATTAATCCTTTTTCTCGTAATATTTCTGTTGAGTCTTCTCCTAATCCTTTAAGGTTTAAAGTTCTTACAGATTTATTTTCTGATTCTAATGCAGCGATTTCTAGGGGTTTTGTCCAACTCAGGAGAATTAAACAACTTTGATGGGAAGATGTGGCAATTTGTTTAAAAAATTTACTATAATCTTCATATCCGGGTAAGTATTGACCTGCTAATTCACCATTTTTTAAAATATCCTGTACATCATCAAGAATCACTAAACAGCGAGAGTTACGAAAATAATCGATCACTGTAGATAAGGCGGTTTGTTGAGATTGAGAAAAAAATTCTTTGAGTTCGGTTTGTAGGCTGGAAAGGGCGGGAAGATTATTCAGACTTTTCCAGATAATATAGTCAAATTCGCTATTAATTTCTTCGATAAGTTTAACCGTTAGCGTACTTTTTCCTATTCCACTTAATCCATAAATGGTAATTAATCGAGTATGGTCTTCTAATATCCATTTTTTTAGGGTTGTTAATTCTGAGATGCGGTTGTAAAAGGTTGTTAATTCTGGTGCTTCTATTAAATTGATGAGGGTTGATTGATTTTGGGTTTGGGGTGTTTCTGAGGGAGATTGCGATCGCTTATCTTCACTACAAATATTAATATTTCCATTACCTACACCTATTTGTACACAATCAAAACTATTAGACACATTAGAAAGTTTAGCTTTTTCAAGCAAAGAGCAAACATTAGATTTGTGAATATCTTCTCCGATCATATCAGAAAGAAGTTTCCATAATTTCCATGCTTCTTTTTTGACATGAGCATAACTGCGTTGATGAGTAAGGGCAATTTCTTTATAATCCTGATGATACCAAACACCTTCTAATATAGCTTTTTGGAGGGAATCAAGATGTTTTCCTGTTTTAATAAGTAGCTGTTCATCAGTCCATTTTAAAATATCTTGAATTTCCATAGAATCACAGTTATCGTAGTGGTTAGAGCTAGTCTTATCCCACTTTATCCTACTGAATCCTACTTTAGCAACTTTATCCTACTTTATTTGAGTTGATTTACCTACAATAAATCAATTGAATATCCTACTAAAAACTACTAATGCTATTTATTTATTTTAACAACAAATAATATAATTATAAATGTATTGTATCAGTATTGATTGAACTAATGTTTAAGCAATTGTTTGATTTTGCCTATTTTCCCCAATATGACGATGCTCTCGATTATTTAGCTAACAATCTTGCAGAAAAAGAGAATTGGGATTATCAGCATAGTCATACATCACAAAAGAAACCTATTTTAAGAAGTTATCTTAACTACACATTTAGAAGGCTACAAGAAGAAAATAAAATAAGTTTTTTTGAAGAACAAGCTTTCTTTAACACAGGATTGGTGACAGAGAATCAAGAAGAAATTTTTGCCGTTTTTGTAAAACACAATAATCCATCAAAGCAAGAATTTTATTTTGATAATTTTTATAAAGAAAGTGATAACAGATTACAGTCATGTGAACGTTTACCAGAAAGAGCCAGTTATTTTGAAGATCCTACTAATCTAATATATGATACTCGTTTAGGAGAACCCCGAATTAAATATGACCACATTAAAAATACAGAACTCAATAGAAACCGTTTTCCAGAACCATTCAAATCTATGGATGATTACAAACTTCAAATTACCTTAATAGGGGGTGTAAAACTTGCAATAGAACGAGTTAAGCGGAATTACAAAGCAGCAGTACCTCAATATTTTTGGGATAAAAATGCAAGCTCAGGATCACTTCAACTTCTTCTACCACTTTGTCTGGAAAGCCGATCAAGGGCAGATTTAGCTCTTGTTATCGATAGGAACGGAAATGTTTACTCAGGAGACACTGTTTTAACCATTGATTTGGCTTACAATAATGCTCGACTTTTGGCAAAACCTGATACAGAATGGTTACAGCCATAAACTTTTTTCTCGTTTCAAGGTTTGCTAGTTTCAAGATTATACCTTAAAATACTAATCCTAGAGCGATCGCCTTTATTAATATAAAAGAAGCGATCGCATTTTTTCAAAAACCTCAACCTTACTTTATGGGATAAAAAGCCGACTGACACCCATATAAGTATTAATATCAATCACAATTTCAACCAGACGAATCGCACAACGCTGCCGATATTCAGAGTCATTCAACAAGCGATCAGCATCACTAATCGTAATCACGGGGAGTGATGTAGAAGTTATTTCCTCGCGCATCACTTGTTCGAGAGAGTTATCACCCTTCATACTCCGATTTGCCGTCAATAGAATCATCTGGTTTGATTGAGCTAACCGCCAAACTACCCGATCATCACTATTGATTGGTAAGCCTATTTCATCAAAGGTGATAAATCGAATGAGTACCCAATCTAGCCACCCACTATTTAAAATAGTACCTGAGAGAAGTAGAACGTGTCCTCTTAAATTATGATCGACTAAAAAATTCATGGCTGAGACTTAAACTTGGCTTTGGCTGCTTGAAGTTTGGCTCGAATAGCTTCTTGACCTGGTTGGGGTAGTTGGGCAGCAATTCTAGCAATCAGATCACGATTTTTTTCTTCATAATACAGTCGCAGTTCTTCAGCTTCTTTAAGAACGATTTGATACTCAGCTTCCACATCAGGGCGATTGGCTTCAATATAAGCTAAAGCTGCGTTAATTTGTGCCTCCGTCAAATCAAATAATCCCCTAATAAACTTAGGTGGATATTGAGCCGTTACATAGTCCATAATGTCGTAAATAGTGATGCGTGTACCTGCGATTGTTAGTCCTCTTTCTGTACGAATAATAGCGGTTTGTTCGTTGGATATGCTTGTCATATTTATAGCCTCCTAGTTTTCTAGTATAGGAACGATTTCCTGTGGTTTTGAAGCTTGGATATTGCTTATAGTTTATCGGATCACAATCTGCTGTTTCACTATAAACTCTGTCTTAATAACCCGATCATCTTCTAGGAGCATCTCAATTACCTCATACAGATTCTCCTGTAACTCATCCAACTTGGGTTTCAAATTCTGATGGGGACATAATATCCGTATTAGATTGAGAAACTCACAAAAGCCTATTTATAGGGTAACGCTTTGTATATACGTTGCCATTGGGAATCACGACCGCTATTGATTAGCCCAGCTTATCCTATTAATCACCAATCCTAGAGTTCAACCCCTTTACAAACCGTTACAAACCCTTTAATATAGTCTACATACATACAAAACGTACCTCGACAACTTAATCGTAATACATACCAAACAT
>JBMDYE010000609.1:0-2130 GCA_048595135.1 Planktothrix sp.
AAAAAGAAAAATCATTATAATCAAAAACTGCATCACAACGATGGATTGCTCCATGATGATTAGGACAAACTAGAATAAGATTGTCTTTACTATCTTCACCACCTCTACTCAGCCAATGTATGTGATGTCCGTGACATAAATATTCTCCATATTGATTAATTGGATTCCATTTACATATTTGGCATTGACCTTGATACAATTCTTGTAAGTCTTGTACAATTTTTTTATTTCTCTTAGGAGCTTTCTCATAGAAATAATTATATCTTTTTTCCGCAATCCCTAAAGGTTCTTGTTTAAGAAAATTTTGGATTTTTTCCGGCTCATCTAATAATAACATTGCTTCTAATTTTTCTTCGGGGAAAATATAAGCTCTTGGTTCAATTGATAATTCTTGGGAAATTTTAAGCAATATATTGTTATCCTCGTTTGTAATCATTTTTACTGATGACAACCCTTGAAAAGAATGACCTAGAATTGAAGCATTTGTTTTACAAGACAAATTCCTAATAACTTGTTCTATACTAGGTTGTTCTTCAGTTTTAAAATATCTTGACTTTGTTAAATCTCCCCAAATCCGATAACGACCGTAACGAAAGTTAGATGGATTAATCGTTTTTGCTTTTACTATTAAATGACTAGCTAAGACATATTTGCTTTGTAAATTCCTAGTAAAAGCCCATAAGCTATCACCTATATCAATTTTGTGCATTAAAGGATTGGCATGATTTAGATGATAACCTGCTCCCATATCTAAATCTTTACGATAATTATGTCCCTGCCAATAATATAATAGAGGCATTAAATAGATACTCCTAGATTCAAAAAGTAAATTCTATTAAATGACGAATCCTTTTTCGGTGTCGTTATCCTTCAGATAAAAACAGTTCATTAGGAGAAACTCCAATGGCAACCAACACCTCTTTAGAAGAACGCATTGCAGCAGTAGAAGCAGCAATATCTGAATTGCAGAAACAAGTGGCAAATCCTCAACCGACAAATTGGCTACAACAAATTACAGGGTCTTTCAAAGATGAACCAGCCTTTGAGGAGGTACTGACATTAGGACGAGCAATTCGCCAAGGTGACGAGTCTTTACTAGAAGCACAAGACGAGCGATGAAATATTTATTGGATACAGACCATCTGAGCATTCTTCAACGTCAAACTGGGAAGGATTATAGCAACCTTTCAACACGGATGGCTCAATACCCACTATCAGATTTTGCTGTGTCAATTGTCACGTTTCATGAACAAATGCTTGGCTGTCACGCCTATATTAATCGCGATCGCACCCTCAATGATATCGTGAAAGGATATGAGATGATGGCGCGACTGGTTAATGACTTTAAAGTATTGCCCCTCGTCTCATTCGATGCGGGCGCAGCCACAACATTTGAGCACTTAAAAGCACAACGGATTCAACTGGCAAAGATGGATGCAAGAATCGCAGCAATTGCAATGTCCCGTAAATTGATTCTATTAACTCGCAATCATCGAGATTTCGGGAAAGTCGCAGGGTTGGCAATTGAAGATTGGACAATTTGAGGTGTTTTTCGTTCCACAGTTGTATAAAGCTTTGCAGAATTAATAGTATCAAACCTAATTCATATTTTATCCGAATCAGGTGGGCAATGCCCACCCAACGGTTTAAGCTTTAAATTTTTCGGTAATTCTTCGCATGGCTTCTTCTACGTTTTCCCGACTATTGAACGCAGAAATACGGAAATAACCTTCACCAGCCGCACCGAAACCCGAACCCGGAGTTCCCACAACATTGCAGGTTTGTAATAACTTATCGAAGAAATCCCAACTCGATAACCCATGAGGCGTTTTCACCCAAACATAAGGCGCATTTTCTCCCCCATAAACTTTTAATCCCGCCGCCGTTAATTGCTCCCGAATAATTTTGGCGTTTTCCATGTAGAATGCAATTAACGCTTTAACTTGGGCTTTTCCTTCTTCAGAATACACCGCTTCGGCTGCCCGTTGGACAATATAAGAAACGCCGTTAAATTTAGTGGATTGACGACGGTTCCAAAGCTTCCATAATTCCACATCAGAACCATCTTGGGCTTTCGCTGTTAACCCTTTCGGAACAACAGTAAACGCACAACGAGTTCCTGTAAATCCT
>JBMDYE010000610.1:0-1601 GCA_048595135.1 Planktothrix sp.
TTCACCCCCGTACCCAATCTTGGACTGAGCATTTTAGACTTGAAGATCATCGCTTGATTGGATTAACCCCAGCAGGTCGAACAACGGTTACTTTATTACAATTAAATAGTGAAGAAAGAATTACCGAACGTCGTCGCATTCATGAAGCTAAATCTGGTTAAACCCACATTCTGTACGTTAAAATTCAACTGTAGCGACCTGCAATACTAAATTACATCAGGCAATTCATCTTCCACAAACCACAAGCGAGGATATCGATACGCGACAATAGTTATCAGTAGGACGGGAATTTCCATCGTAATAAATAGCAAACCAATGCCTCGACCAAGCCCTACGCCAATAATTTGTCCAATGCTTTTAGCCAATAAACCGTTAGTCGCCATTAAAGGTTCAAAAATTTGCTCGGCTAGAGGGCCAGCAACAAGATAAGCGACGGGAATACATGACCAACAAATCATTTGGATCGTGGCAAAGACTTCCTTTTAACCATGTATTACGCGGTCAGTTCATCGCTTTATTTTTAAACAGACTAATCGCATATAAGCATTTTTGAATTTGCCAACAGTGTCTTCGCTCTTATCTACGCCTTATAGACTTTTGACCGACTCGATTAAATTAAAATAACTTTAATCCTCATAAATGAATCTATATTCTTCTCTTGTCAGAGAATGCTCCTCTAAAAACTGCTTCATTTTTTGCTTTCCCTCTGCAATATTTTGAGAGCAAATCGCTACAGAAGCATAAGGTTCTTCATATTTTTCATCTGGGGGGATTTCTTTGTCTAGAAGGATTACAAAGAAATCCGGATCTGACGATAAATCTTTAAGTTTTGCTATATCTAGAATATGCTTATGTAATGATGCGTAGCATAGAAAACCGTTGTAGTACAGGCGGGGTAAGCTGTTTTGATTAACAAACGGTTTAATCCTACAAGCAATCAAATACGAATACAGGATTAGGTTTATATCCCGTAAATTAAATTGCCATTTAGATATATAAAAACCACCCATTCTTGCATTAATTTCTAAAATTTTTACTCCCAGTAGTGTGTAAATTACGTCAACACAAAAAACACCATCTTTTAAGCCAATATTGTGGCAACCTTTCCAGGCTGCATGAATCATATTTTCTTGTTTTTCTCTGTCCAGCAAACTCGGCATGATTTCCGCCATTTCCTTACAGAGAGTAGGCATTGTTGGGCTTTTATCAGTTACATAACCAGCTACTAATTCACCATCAAACATAATGAGATCAACATGATGCTCAGAGCCTTGCAGGTAAGGAGTAGCAATTATCTTATAGTTGAAACTCAAGCCCATACCTGTTTGAGTGGCGGTTTGAATATAGTTTTTATAGCCTTCAAACCTAGCCAATAATTCTTCTTCTGTTTGAATTACCTCTACACCAAAGGAAGTACTTCCAGTATCTAATTTAATTACTAAAGGATAGGAAGATTGTGGAATATTAAGGACATCTGTAACATCATTTAAAGCCCAAAAATTAACTCCATGAGAGAAGTTTCTAGATTCAAAAAAGTATTTGTCTGACTCAACAGTTAGAAGTTTTTTATGAGTCAATAATTTGCTTTTAGCAATGCTTGC
>JBMDYE010000611.1:0-3155 GCA_048595135.1 Planktothrix sp.
TTGCTAAATTGATAAAAATTATATATTTTAGAACTTAATCAATCCCTACGCTACAACCTATTAGTGCATAACTTGATCATCCTTGAGAATTAAATAAAATTCGACTTCCTGTTGATTCCAATCAATGATTAATGGGCTAACGCCCAATTTGATAAGTGAAAATAACATTTTCTGAGTTATCAATTATGTCTACAAATCAAACCCATAGTACCCCAAGAAGTACCCCAGATCCCCTTAAATCTACGCGAGAAAAACTAGCCCGAAAAATTAAAGTTGCATTGAAGACAACAAGCCCCGAAGAAACGCTTCAAATTTGGATGTTAATCAAACAGCAAGAACTTAAGAGAACAACTCCTGGCTTATCTCAACAGCAAATAGAAAGCGTTCTGCAATCTTTAATTTTAGAGTTAGGCTATGATGTCATCGCTATCCCAACTCTACCATTGGCGGCTTCCCTAACATCAGAAATACCCATCGATACAAGAAACTCCCATCCCTTAGAATCGGATGAAGAACATGAGGATAATCAAACGGATTTGGATGACTCAGATCTTGAGGATGATGAAGAGAGTTACTCAGAAGTTTATAGAGAAAAAACTTCCTCTCGGAAACAAAAAGTTCCTGCTTTGAAAAAAGTTGAATCGTTAAGAGCTTCTAACCGGAATGGAAAACACTCTTGACAGCCCCAAAATCGATGAGTTTCAAAATTATCCTGGTGTTGTAATCACTAATTTTGGTGATAAGTCATTTACTTTGGAACCTTTTTTAGAAAGTTTTGAAGCTGATAATAATGAACTTACACCAGGAACCTTAGCGATTTTAGTCCAAATTGAAACATTTGATGAGTATTTTCATTGTTGTGGAAAGTGGTAATTTATGTACTTAGCTAAAAATTCATTAGCCCGATATTCAATCCAAGCGGTTGAACTCTGGACTCAATTGGAAATGGCTGAAACTCCTGAACAAGAGGAGGCGATTGTTAAAGCAATTTGGGAAAATCAAACAGACCAAGAAACGGCTGTTGATACTCACGCTGAATTAGCCGATCAATTAGATGCTGAAATTTGTGCAATTAAAGCTCGTTTAAAACATTTAGTTACACTGCACAATCAAGCAATTGAGCGACTAGAACGGTGGCGTAGTAACCTTGATAAAACCTTACTCTATATTCACCAAATGGGGGTTATTTCTACCAGTGTTGTTGGGCGATCACGTCATATCCAACTGAAAGAAAATCCCCCAAGTTGTGAAGTCTTAATCGATGCTTCTGACTTACCCAGCGAGTATCGTACAGAAAAGCTTGTTGTTGCCCCCAACAAACGTAAAATTATTGAAGACTGGAAACAAGGCATTCCCGTTGATGGTACTCGTATTGAACGGAAACTGAGAGTAGAATATGCTCTAGTCCCTTCTAATCTAGCTGGTACAACTGAAGTTATTTCTAATCGTAGCACGTCGTCAACTGCTCAGAATTTAGAATCAATTTCTATACCAAAAACAAAGCGGAAAGGAAAGACGTTCTCTAAAAAAAATACTGAGAAGTCTAATCAGGGAATAAAAGCATGATGATTTGATTGAAACTATGGCAAGATCACAAATTATTGTGCGTGACTGATAGCAGATAGCTTTTATAATAATAGAGCTATCTGCTATTTTTTATTTGCAATTTTTACTTTAAACAGGGGCTAACGCCCATCAACAGGGTGATAATTAACCCTTATAGCAAAAAGGAAATGGTTAACCCCAAAACTTCAGATTTAATTGATGAAGAAGATACTGTAACTGAAACAGAACAAATTAATAATGCACAATCTCAACAACAGGAAGAACCTTACAATTTTGAACAATGTACCATCGAACTCCATCTAACATTTAAACCTGATGATGGTCATCCAGACGGACGGATTGTGATTATTTCAGCCAGCAGTCACGGCGACTTTCCAATCGGTGAAAAAATCCGAGAATCAGCCCTGGGAGAATTACCCCCTCCTGTTCAAACACTACTCAAGGAACTTGTCGCTGATTTTCCGAATCGCCAAGTGCGACGACAAATGGCTAATATTCGCAACCCAAAACAGACAACTTCTAATCCCAATCAACCTAAAAATCCAGCCAGTAAAACGGTTAAATCAGAAACTTCTACCCAACCTAAAGCTACTGGAACCCAACTAAGTTTATTTTAAATTTGAACCCGATACTTAACTTGAGGAAAACCCAATGACTTCAAAAAAGAAAGTGCTAGTTTCCTTTGAAGGACAACAGCATCCTGTTGATGAAGAAATAGCAAATGATGATCAGGAACTTCGTAAATTGTTAACAACTTACTACCCCGATTGTGCTAACGCCGACATTATCAGAAAACCAGGGGAACTGATTACAATTGCTAAACGTAATGGTTCTAAAGGATAAAATAACCATGAAAATCAGCCCCATAGAATTTCTGATTAATGCTCCCGAAGAAGTAAATCCAGCCCTTTCTATGTGCCGAAAGCTTCAACGATTAGAGCTTGCTGGAGAACTCGATAGTACGGCAATGAAAGAAATGGTAAAAACGATTGAGTTAGCAATTTCCCAAGCAACAGACGATATGAAAGCAGTTGAACAAACAAAAGAACGGCTGTTTAATAGCCAATCTGTTGCTGTCGCTATTCCAACAGGGTTTTAAGATGGCTATTATTTGGAACGCTAAATTAGCTCTGCAACTGTTACACCAATGCCAACCCATCATCGATATTGAATCAGCAATTGACTATTTAGGGTCGAAACTGAACACCTATCAGCTTCTAAATCTTTACCAAGAATTGTTTCCTATTGAATGGGAAAAAAGCCAATCTGAAATTTACTCTGAAAATAACAGCCATAGTCCAAAAGAGTTGGAGTTTATTTCACTGGTTAATGACCATTTATTTCCCATTGATGACCTGATTATCGAGACTGCTTATGAAGAACGGCTGTATCAAATTCCAGTTTCTCCTAAAGGAATAGATTGGCAAGATGAAGAAGAAGGAATTGAAGCACTGCGGAGTGGCTGGCAACTCCTCCTGCCGTTTTCAAAATCGGGTCGATGGTGGTTAGAAACTGTTGAAGGTGATCAAGGAGAATCTTGGTATAAATGCACGTTTGGATATAGCTTAAAAGACATTGCCCATCCTGAA
>JBMDYE010000612.1:0-6165 GCA_048595135.1 Planktothrix sp.
ATAATTAACATTAACGGTATTAACGGTGGAACCCGGTCTAGCAAAAATTCCTCCTCCTTGACCTTGACCGTTATTAGCGCCCGTCCCTCCTTCAGCCCGGTTATTATTAAAGGTTGAATTAATTACACTTAACGACGCACCGGAGTTGGCGAAAATTGCGCCGCCTAAACCCGCACCGCCGCCACCTTGACCACCATCCTGTATTTTGCCTCCACCCCCATTCCCATTCCCTCCAAATTCTCCAGCTTGACCGCCTGCCCCACGATCACCATGATCATCACCATCAATTTTTACACCAAAATTAAAGGCTTCATCATCCCTTCCACCCCCACCACCGCCGCCACCACCACCGCCAAATCCTCCTGCGCCTCCATTGCCACCATGGCGACCTGCATCCGGTGCGACTCCTTCGTCTCCACCCCCACCACCAGCACCGCCACCGCCTGTGCCAAAACTACCGTTACCCCCATGTTGCTTGGCATCAGCACCAGCCTGATTGTCTCCTCCATTTGTATTACCTCCCTGACCGCCAGCACCAGGAGTTCCGAACCCATTATTTAGCGTTCCGCCACTACCTCCCGCTTGTCCTCCATTTCCAGAGCCACCACCAGCACCAGCATTGTTAGGAGAGTTTCCGCCTGTGGCTCGGTTATTATTAAAGGTGACATTCTCAACGGTAACGTCGCCACCACACACAAACAAACCCCCACCGGCACCTACACCGCCACCACCGCCACCCCTACCATCTCCCCCCCTCGCTACACCATTGCTCAGGGTGAGGTTAGAAATCACAATTTTGCCGTTGACGATATTGAAAATTTGACTATTATTCCCGCCATTAATGGTATTACCATTACCAATAATTGAGAGGGATTCGTTATCCTGAAGATCAATACCAAACGGCTGAGTAAATCCGCTAATATTACCCGTGATTGTAATTTGATCGGCTTCAAAGTTATTACTCGCTTGAGATAGGGCATTTTGTAATTGACCTGCTGTACTCACGGAAAAGTCGGCGAATACCCCCTCGTAAGCTTCCATTGCTGCAATTTGAAAGGCTAGAGGCGCATCAATTAACCCGGTTGCATATTCTAATAACCAGTCTCCTCCCAAGTTGGCATTTCCGGTCAGGTCATCAGAGGCGGCGATATCTGCATTTGTTACGTGGCTTAACTGTTGTACAAAGGCTTTTCCAATGTCTGAGGCGGCGACATTACAGCCTAACAACATAATATCGCCATCGGGGTTGAGAGCTTGACCCCACTGACTTAACTGTTGAGTATAAGTGTTGAGGGTTTCGGAGGTTAAGGTTGTGGCGCCGAGTTGCAGTTGTCCGTCTGCACCGTGGGAGACAATTTGAATACTGTTAATATTGCTTCGTTCTGATAAAACATCGGTAATTTGTTCAATGCCATCCTGAGTTGTGTCCAGTACAATGACTTCTGTATTCGGAGCCAGATCGGCTAATAAATTGTTAACATTAGTAACATTAGCATCAACAAAAATTAAGGTAGTGGCAGGGGTTGGTATGGTAGAAGTCATGGCTGAATATTTCCTTTAGTAAAGATTATTTAATAGAACATATTTCAGGCTACAAATGACTTATGCAGCCGTCTCCTTGATGAGTTCATACAAAATTTTCGATTGATCCTAAATCTGGTTATGATCAGTAGCCAATACAAGAGACCCCTCTAAATCTTGAAAAATAGAGAGTCAAAGAATCAGCAAATAATAGGGATGAATCAGTCGTTTAGGGATTAATAACGGTTGATCTAATCGGGAGTGGATGAAAAAACTAGGAACACAGAGGTATCGCACTGTACTCTTAGCAACTATTGTATGAGAACAGATGACATCCCTTGGTTTTTTTAATATTTATTTATAGAAAATTGGTTTTGATGTCAAACCCTTGTCAGGTGGATGGGGAAGATTGTTCAGTTCCCAGTCCACCTCATCAATCGTGAAAAACAGAGGAGGAAAAAATTGATTCGCAGTTTCTCGCAGTTCCCTGTTTCCTAGACCCGATTTAAGTTATGTTAAATCTATCCCAATTTCGTTATAATTTCCTAAACTCAGCACAAAATATGACTGCTTTGGCTGTTGATAGGGAGTATCGGATCAAGTCATTCCTCTTGAATCAATGGAACAAAAAATTATTCCTTTTGTGACCTATCGGATGACCTTGATCAATCACTTTATTGTGAATAAGATTATTAAATTTTCCATCAGGCTTGGGAGGGAAGATCATGAGCGAATTGGAACAGGGAACGATCTTGATTGTCGATGATAACTTAATGAACCTTCAGGTTTTGTTTAATTTACTCAGCCAGGAAGGGTTTAGAATTTTAGTGGCAAAAAACGGTGAAAGTGCCATAGAGAAAGCACAATATTCTCTTCCTAACCTGATTTTGCTGGATGTTTTAATGCCAGGAATTGATGGCTTTGATACCTGCAAACAGTTGAAAGCGGATGCCAGAACTCAGGATATCCCGATTATTTTTATGACCGCTTTAATGGAAACGGAACATAAAATCAAAGGCTTTAGTTTAGGAGCCGTTGACTATATCACAAAACCCTTCCAACATCAAGAAGTTTTATTAAGAGTTAAAACCCATTTTAGTTTAGCGACCTTAACCAAACGGTTACTCGAAAAAAATCTATTATTAGAACAAGAAGTTGCTGAACGGGAAAAAGCCCAAACTGAACTCAAAAACCTCACCAATGCGTTAGAAAAGCGAGTCGAAGACCGAACAATTCAACTCGCCAATTCTAATCAACAATTAAAACAGGAAATCGTAGAACGCCAGCAAATTCAACGGGCGTTAGAAGACTCATTACAACAACTGCAATTTACCCAAACTCAACTCGTTCATAGTGAAAAAATGTCTGCTTTAGGTCAAATGGTGGCTGGGGTAGCTCATGAAATTAATAATCCGGTTAATTTTATGTATGGGAATATTGCTTATATTCAGGATTATGTTAAAGAGATTTTCTACATTCTTTCGTTATATCGTCAGTATTACCCCGAACCTGCATTAGAAATTAAACAGCAATCAGAAGCGGTTGAATTAGATTATATTTTAGACGATTTACCGAAAATCTTGGATTCAATGAAAATGGGTGGGGAACGAATTCGGGAGATTGTCTTAAGTTTAAAGATTTTTGCTCGACAAGATGGTAATCAAATGAAAGCCACTAATATTCATGAAGGTTTGGATAGTACCTTAATGATTTTACAAAATCGCTTGAAAAATCAACCCAATCATCCCGCCGTTAAAGTGATTAAAAATTATAGTTCAAGTTTACCCTTGGTGGAATGCTTTGGGGGAGAAATGAATCAGGTTTTTATGAATATTCTTGCCAATGCAATTGATGCCATCGAAGAAAATAGTCAATTCAAAACCCTGGAAGAACTCAAACAAAATCCGAATCAAATTACGATTGAAACCGAAGTAGTTGAAGGGCATAAAATTGCGATTCATATTATTGACAATGGCGGGGGAATGAACGAGGAGACAATGAAGTCTTTATTCCAACCCTTTTTTACCACCAAACCCCCCGGAAAAGGAACCGGAATTGGCTTATCCATTAGTCGCCAAATTGTTGAGGAAAAACATCACGGGACGTTACGATGTCAATCAACTTTGGGAAGCGGAACAGAATTTATTATTGAGATTCCGATTATTCAGGATGATCAGAATCCTGATCCTAACGTTTCTACCTTGAAAACATCCACAGAACTAACCTCGAACAAGCGTCAATTTTAAAGAAAATCATGATCACTGGGGGATTGTTATGATGGTGTCAAAATTATCCGTGACTGTTGTTCCTATTTTAATGGTGGGATTCGGAATCAGTGAAGGAGTATTTGCTCAAATTCAACCGGATCAAACCTTGCCCCAAAATACAATTGTTACCCCGAATCATAACACTTTACAAATTGACGGGGGAACCTCAAACGGCGTTAATTTATTTCATAGTTTTCAAGAATTTTCTGTTCCCGAAGGCATTACCGCTTTTTTTAATAATACTATTGAGATTCAAAATATTATCAGTCGGGTTACGGGAAATAACCTCTCGAATATTCAAGGGATTCTGCAAGCGAATGGCAATGCTAACTTATTTTTAATTAATCCCAATGGAATTATTTTTGGCCCCAAAGCCCAACTCAATATCGGGGGATCATTTGTTGCGAGTACAGCCGATAGGATTCTGTTTCCAGAGGGAAATGAATTTAGTGCCACGAATCCCCAAGCTCCCCCATTATTAACCATTAATGTACCGATTGGGTTACAATTAGGCAGCAATGCCGGAACCATTATTAATCAATCGCAAGCAATTGGCATCGGATTAGATGGAAACAATACCCCCACCGGATTACAAGTTCAACCGAATCAAAATATTACTTTAGTGGGGGGAAATCTTGAGTTTCAAAATAGCTATTTAACCGCTTATAATGGTAAAATAGAATTAGCCGCTTTCCAAAATGGAATCTGGTCTTTAGGCTCGAATTTTTCTGCGAGTCCGAATTCTCCGAATCTGCAACTGGGTTCTATTTTTTTCCGCAATAGTGAAATAAATACCAGTGGCTTAGGAGGGGGATTAATTGCCCTTCAGGGGGGAGAGGTCATCATTACCGATCATTCTCGCCTGTTAGCCAATACCTTAGACACTTTAAATGGGGGTGGCATTACTATTAATGCTCAACACCTCCGCTTACAAAATCGAGCCTTTATTTCATCGTCTACCATTGGAAAAGGCGATGCCGGAGATATTAAGATTACCGCTCAAGATTCTATTGAAATAATTGGCACTGAACCCCTAGCGGTTGTCGAACAACTGATCACAGAAACCTTTAATCCCACTCAACTCGCGGATGGCATTTTTAGTGTGAGTTTAGGAGAAGGATCAGGGGGAAATATTACCCTAAGTAGTCCTCAATTGCGAGTCAACAATGGGGCATCAATTTTAACCCCTGCCTTGGGAGCAGGAGCGGGAGGAAATATTCATGTTTTTGCCTCTCATTCTGCGGCAATTACCCAAGGTTCGCTATTAGTAACAGGCACAAATAATACTGGAAATGCGGGAGATATCCTCATTAATACCCCGCAATTACGAGTTATTGAAGATGGGAATATTATTACCAGCCCAGGACGTTCAGGAAAGGGAGACGGCGGCGATATCACCATCAATGCTGAAATTGTCGAACTGCGAGGAGTGTCGCCAAAAGCCCCATCACCGGGAGGCTTATTATCTGCCACCTTGGGAAATGGAGATGCGGGAGATATTACCATTAATGCAGATCAACTGTTGGTGGCAGAAGGGGCGCAGGTGTCTTCATCCGCCGCGGGAGCCGGAAAAGGCGGTAATCTAACCATCAATGCCAATTCTGTACTCTTGCGAGGCATTTCCGCCGATGGTTTGTATCTAAGTGGGTTATTAACCTCTAGTTCCTTACTAACAATACAAGGCCAAAAGGGAACCGCACCCGCCGGAAATTTAACGGTCAATACCCAACGGTTAACGGTGGAAGGAGGCGCTCAAATTTCCGCCGCCACCGGAAGCGAAGGGGAGGCGGGAAATTTAACCTTAAATGCGTCTGAATCCATTGAAGTGCGGGGTTTTGGGACGAATGTTGATGAATCCGTTGAGTCGGTTTCCTTTGGGGTGGTGGGGGATGGGATTGTCCCTAGTGCGATTGAGTCTAATACCAGTGGGACAGGACGGGCTGGAGATTTGCGAATTACCACCGGACGGTTAATTGTCCGTGATGGGGCTGAAATTGGGGTGCGGGGAACCAATCAAGGGGCGGCGGGTAACTTAGAAATTCAAGCGGGTGAAGTTTTATTAGACAACGACGGAACCCTCAGTGCGGCAACGGTGGCGGGAACTGGTGGAAATATTCGGGTTCTCTCGGACAGAATTGAACTGCGCGGCGGAAGTCAAATTACCACCAATGCGGGAAACGCCGACGGGGGAAATATTACCCTCACAACCTCTAATTTAGTGGCTTTGGAAAATAGCGATATTACGGCGAATGCTCAACAGGGAAAAGGCGGACAAGTGCAAATTAATGCTCAAGGGATTTTCGGAACCCAGTTTCGACAATTTTTAACCGCCGATAGTGATATTACCGCCACCAGTGAGTTAGGGCCAGAATTTAGC
>JBMDYE010000613.1:0-14655 GCA_048595135.1 Planktothrix sp.
ATAATTTAACCAATTCGCGATCGCACCCGGAACAGGTAAAATGATTAATAGCAATATTACTAAGGTAACAAAACCTAAAATATCGCGTTTATTATCCAGTTCACTCACATCATTTAAAGCGGGTTCTCCTTGTAAGGGTAAAAAGAATAATAATACGGCTAAAATTAAAAATTCCCGATTAATTAAGGCAAGAATTAAGATTAAAAATCGAGTGATTTGTCCGACCGCCATGCTGGTTCGTTGACCAAACATGGCATGAATGATTTGACCGCCATTGAGTTGTCCCAGAGGAATTAAATTAAAGGCAATAAAAATTAAGCCTAAATATCCAGCGATCGCAACAGGATGTAAATGAATCGCTTGTTCAGACGTTAACGCCTCTCCTAAACAGAATTTACTCAAAACGGTTAATAAAAAGGAAAAACTCGGATTCATCGATTCAAAATTTAAAAATCCAGAGGTTTTTGGATCAAGGGGAACAACGGTAGAATGAGCTAATCCCCAACTTAAAATCGGTAAAGTTAGAATCAATCCCGCCCAGGGGCCAGCCATACTCAGATCAAATAATGCTTTTCGGTGGGGAATGGGCGATCGCAACTGTACAAAAGCCCCCAACGTTCCTAACCAAAAAGGAAGGGGGATAAAATAAGGTAAAGTTGCCTTAATTTTATACCGACGGGCGATTAAATAACGAATCGATTCATAAATCCCTAAAATAGCGATTAAAGCGACAGAATAGGGTAATCCTTTCAGCAAAAAACTTGGATTTCCTTGCCAACTTTCCTGGGGAATGTCCGCCAGTCTGATCCCAGCAATTGTTGTAGTAAATAACGTAATTAATAATAAACTTAAAGCTAAAACAGGATGAGCAACGGGTTCGGTTAAATTAGAAGCATTTTGAGTCGTCCGATAGGGGTTCGGAACTAAGGCAAAAAACGGTTTATCTTTTAAATCTTGTTGAAAGGCAACAATAAAGCGATCGCCAAATTTCGCTTCAATTTGTTCTCGAATTCTGCGATAGGCCACATCAGGACTAGACCGTAACTGACCCCGACAGATAATTGATTGTAAGCGATATTCTAAATTATGAAGCGGAAATACTGTCCAAGGAAAACAACTGCGGAGTGCTTCTTCTTCCTGCTGTTCCAACGGACGAGCTAAAATCCCCAATTTTTCCGGCGTCAAGGGTTCTTCCTGAACCGTAGGAGGTTCGGCGGGTTGGGGGGGAGGCTGTTGACGTCCCGCCTGTACCAAATACCAATATAAACAAGGACAAACAATAAACGGAATGATCACCAACGCCACCGGGACGGGTTTTTGATTCCCATAAATCAAAATCCAGGTTCCCCAAACTAACGCAGGCGTCATCATCACCAGCCATAATAACCATACCGGAGTGCGAGTAATTCGAGCCACACCCCGTTGTAGGAGCCAGTAAGTCATTAATCCCAAAAGCAGCAACCACAATAGCATGATTAAAAACGTTTCAGTTTGAGCAAGAATTCATTTAAAATCGAAAAGCGCAACTTCATTTCTAAAGCAGTATGTCACAGGAGCGTTCTGTTCCCAAACTCCCTCGGTTGGTACTAGAAAATATTTATGCTTTCCCTCCCAACCGAGATACTCTGGGCGGAACATCTTATTTTATTGTAGAGAATCAAACCAATATCTTGATTGATTCTCCCGCTTGGGATGAAACGAATCAACGGTTTCTTGAACAGCAGGGGGGAGTACAGTGGTTGTTCATTACCCATCGAGGGGCCATTGGCAAAGCACGGGATATTCAAAAGGCGACAGGATGCAATATCCTCGTTCAAGAACAAGAAGCGTATCTATTACCAGAGTCAACAGTAACATCCTTTGAACAGAAATTTTCGCTCAATTCCCATCATTCAGTGTTTTGGACTCCTGGGCATTCTCCAGGGTCATCTTGCCTTTATTCTAGTTTGCATCACGGGGTTTTGTTTACGGGGCGTCACCTGCTCCCGAACCTCCAAGGTCAACCCGTCCCCCTCCGCACCGCCAAAACCTTTCACTGGCCGAGACAATTAGATAGTATTCGCTTAATTTTAGATTGTTACACCCCCGACACCCTCAATTATCTTTGTCCTGGTGCGAATACAGGTGCGTTACGGGGAGAACGTTTTATTAATAATGCTTATGAAAAATTGGCAAGTTTGGATTTAGACGCTTGTTTGTTGACTCCGGCAATTTTGTAGAGGATGAAATCATGAAATCTAATCTATGCAAAGGACAACTCACACAAACGACTCAACCCCCTTGAGATTTAGAGCCAGATCAAGACAAGCTCAACCCATTGGACTAAAGACTGCGGTAGCGATCGCAATAATCCCTAACTCTATACGTTCTAAATATAAAGTTTGGTTAAAAGTTTTAGCAAAATATGAAGCCTTTTGAATTTTACAACCAGGGTGTTGTTTAAATCCCGTAAGGCTTTAGAGCCTTGTTGATGGCATAAAAAGCTTAATTTAAGCGTTCCTGAGAACTTGGTACAATGCAACCGAGAGTTATCAATTATGGGTCTTTTAATTTCTATGTCAACGGTAACGACTTATCCTAGCGCCCCCGATATTACAACTGATGATTATATTGTCATTGGTTTAGCCACTTGTTTTATTAAAGAAGATGGAGAAGTTCATCAAGTTAAAGTGATTGAACCCATCCCCTCCGCCGCATTAGAAGCTATCCTCAAAGGGGTTCCCACTTCCTATGAAATCGCTTGTGCTGTTCCATTAGGGTCTGTTTTAAGTGATGGAAAAATTCAAGTTCCCGCCCAACTTCCGGCTGATTCCCATATTGGAGAAAATTTTACAGAACGCGCTCTTGCTGCGACCCGTACTTATAAAAGTAGCCCCCAATCTCAAACTCATATTCCCCTCGGAACAATTTTTACAGAGTTTAATTATTCAACCGAACGAAAACGGGTGTTAAATTCTGAGCGAATTGTTAGAACCGAAGATAACGTTAAACAACACGCTTACACCCATCAAGTTCTTTAATTGATGTACTCCAAAACCCCGGTTTCTGTAGGAAACCGGGGTTTTAATCTTCTTGCATAATATCACTCCGAGTCATGCAGGGAACAGCTTAACTGGGAACAGGTAACAGAGGGGATTATCATTCAATGATAAACTTTTTAGACAAGCTCAAACTTTAAAAAGGAGAAAAATATCGTGTTAAAACTTTATGGCGGTGCTTTCAGTCGCGCTTCAATTGTCCAATGGTATTTAGAGGAAATTAATGTTCCTTATGAGTTTGTTTTGCTGGATATGAAAGCAGGAGAACATCTGAAAGAAGATTTCACCGGAATTAACCCCTTTGGTAAAGTTCCCGCCATTGTAGAGGAAGACTTTAAACTCTGGGAATCGGGGGCAATTATACTGTATCTAGCGGAAAAATATGGAAAACTGCCCGCATCTTTAGAAAAACGAGCAGAAATTACCCAGTGGGTTTTATTTGGAAATGCGACCTTAGCGACCGGAATTTTTGTAGAAACGTCTCGTGAAAAGGAAACCCCTCGGTTAATGAATCCTTTAAATACAATATTCCAATCTCAACCCTTTTTAATGGGCGATGAATTTACGGTTGCCGATGTAGCGGTGGGTTCAATTTTAGCTTATATTCCGATGATGTTAAAATTGGATTTAAGCGCCTATCCAGCCGTTTTAGATTATATTAAGCGAATCACAGAACGCCCTGCATTTCAAAATACAATTGGCGGACGGAAATAACCGTTAAATTGAACTGAATTTTTAGTTGCTATCAACGTTGAGTTAGAGTTAAATTTTCTCCAACTTAACGTTGATAGCGTAAACTTTTTTTCTTATCTGAATCCGACTGAAGCTTGCCAAACGAAAGCCAACAGCAGGAAGAACACGGGGATAACGGGCAGAATGTCAACAACGGGGCTAAAAATAGAGTAAGCTTCGGGGAGCTTCGCTAACAGCATTGCTGCTTCCATGAATTTATATACCTCTCTAACACAGGGTAAGCGATTTTCTCCGTATTTTACCATGACATCTGCCAGGAATTCCGTTTCGGATTCGGGGTTTTGTCGTGTTGGGGTTCCCTGACCTGTTTAGAGACAGGACACCGCAATAACTGGGTTCGGTACAACAGTTGATTGGATGTAATATTTTATTACAATTCTTGCGATCGCTGCGTTTTTCACTCCAAAACACTGACACAGAAACCGGGTTTCTCCTTCAGATTTTCGGGTTCAAATCCAGATTTTTCATTGAGAAACCCAGGTTTCTTAGGACTTTGGCATCAGTCCTGCATGATTGAGGGTTTTCATTAAACTCAGCGGTAGATTCCGACAAACTTTTGCGGGACAGCAAATTCTGTCCCCATCTCGATAACCAACAAAGCGAACATAAACCGTTTCACCCGGTTTAATATCCGCCACATCAGGTTGATGGAATTGGGGATTATATTCAACTTGTTGCCAAGGGATTCCGATTCGTTTATAGCCCCAAGTTTCCAATAAACCATCAATTGAACTTAATAAAGGCATAATATTTCTAGTCGGTAAATCGGCTATATTTGTTTCTAACATTTTCTGCACTGGGATGATTCTAACGGTTTGCACTTGTTTAACAGTAGATTCATCAAAATCTACTGAATGTTCACTGTTTTATTCCTTTATTTCCTCTCTGGTTGACTGGGATGATGGAATTTGTACTCCTAATTGTGTCTGTTCATCAGGGTTTAATCTAAATCATTCAATTCCCCCTTTTTATCATCTTTTAGCCACCATTCCTAAGATTCACTTTCTCTAAATTTAGATTCTAGGTTGAGGAGTGGTTGCTAACCGTTTTATTGTTTGCCCAATTGATCAATTCGGTATTTTAATTTTTGAGATTCAAGTATTTTGTTAATAAAGTTTCCGAAATTGTTAATGAGCAAAATTGCTTAACATCCGTGCAAATACAGATGCTTACCCACAGAAAATTAACGGATCACTGAACCACTGAATATTATTATTTTAATTATCCTATAATCAGGAAAACGACGAATCAACAGAATTTCAAGAGAATTTTATCGAATCTTTAAGAACAATGCTCTAAATTCATAAATTGCTTAAAAATAGTTAACATTGTTTTACATTCTAGCTTGATACACTCCATTCTCTAACTTGAATAGATCGTTGACTTAAAACTTCAAAACACTCGACTTGTTCTAAGTAATTTTAACATCTAAACTACAGCCATGAATTGATGAGATTGATAAAAAAAGATTAAATTTACTGTTGAGCTTGGTGTCAGCTTAAATTTTGCTTTTAATCAATAGAACTTTGCTTATCAATTATAATTTTGAATGTGATTTCCGAGGTCGCACCGACGCCCCGAAAGGAACCTTGAATGGGGGCGGCGGACTGAGGAATTGCACTCGCCACTAACGCAATATGACCATCACTGACGGCTAACCCTTGAGTGGGGTCATAGCCACGCCAACCCGCCCCCGGTAAATAAACCTCCACCCAAGCGTGTAACTCTCGGTGTTCTTTGTCTAAATCCCCTTCTTGATACCCACTCACAAAGCGCGCCGCCAAGTTCATCGCCCGACAAGCTTCCATAAACACAACGGCTAAATCTCGACAGGAACCAGTTTTTTTCATCCAGGTGACACCGGGCGGAAAAGGGCGACCTTTTTCACGGATAATATATTGGCAACTCTCATAAATTTTCTGATTGAGATGACTTAAAAAAGCCAAGGTTTGACCATTGACCTCAGCCCAAATTTCTTGAGCCAGTTGATTGATAATCGGGTCAATTTGTCCGATTAAATAAGGCTGTAAGTTACTGAACAAAGGCACCGGATAATCAACAATTGGCAGTTCCAGAGACCAACTTTCTAATAAATAATTAAAGGGATTTTTACAATAGGTTTCAACTTCCGATATCACCTTAAATTCTAATTGTTCGCTTTGGGTAGATGGGGGAAACCAAATTTTAATGAAAGAATTCCCTTCTAAATCAATATTCTCAGCCATTCCCAGGGGTTCAGGACTGACTTCTAAAGAAAAATATTGTAACTTTTGAAAAACATCAGAACGGGGTCGTAATTGAACCACATGGGGGTTCAAACTAACGGGTTTACTATAGGTATAGGTCGTATGATGGATGATTTTATAGGTCATGAACTCACTTGATTTTGAGTAGCCAACGATGAAATTGGGATCGGTTTAAGATCAAAAAACATCTCAAAAATTTTATCTCCCACTTGGTTAATTCGGTGCTGCAAATCATCTAAAAATTCATGTAATCCTTTTTGCATGATTTCATCAATGGTCATATAATCTAATTCTGAACGCAGTCGTCCTAACTCCCGTTCTGCTGGGGTTCGCCAGGTTCCAGGGCTACTTCCCGTAATACATTGTAGCGATCGCTCGGCGCGCAACAAACAATACTCAATCGACCGGGGAAACTCCCGATCTAAAATTAAAAATTCTACCACTCGAAACGGGGTAATTCGGTGTTGTTGACGTTTGCGATACATTTCATAAGCGCTCGCCGATTTTAACAAGGCAATCCACTGAATTTCATCAATGGTTGTTCCCACATCTTGCACCGAAGGTAACAGAATATAATACTTAACATCTAAAATTCGAGAGGTTTTATCCGCCCGTTCTAACAATCGTCCCAGATTGCCAAAATGCCATCCTTCGTTATGGGACATGGTAGCATCCATCACCCCCGCAAACAGATGCCCCTGCATTTTAACATGATAGAAAAACTCTGATAATTCATAGGTTCTTTTTCCCGATGCAGCATCCAGAACCATCAGATAAAATTCGTTCACTTGTTCCCACATTTCTGAGGAAATAATTTCCCGAATACAACGGGCATTTTCACGGGCGGCTCGTAAACAAGATAAAATTGAATTGGAATAGTTACTATCAAAGGTTAAGAACTGAATCACATTTTCTTCAGTCGCTTCTCCATAACGTTCCTTAAAAAGGTTTAAGTCTCCTGCGGTTAAAACCAACGGTTCCCATTGTTGTTTTAACCCAGAAGGATAATCTAACAACAAATTCAAGTTAACATCGATAAACCGAGCAATATTTTCTGCCCGTTCTACATAACGATTTAACCAATAAATAGAATCCGCAACACGACTCAGCATAAATTAAGAATTAAGAATTAAGAATTAAGAATTAAGAGGGAACAGGGAATAGGAGGGACAAGGGGAATTCTTTTCTTCTTCCTTCTCTTACCTCCTGCCTCCTGCCTCCTGCCTCCTGCCTTCTGACTGGTGACTGTCTATTCGCATAACACCCAGGTATCTTTACTCCCGCCACCTTGGGAAGAGTTGACGACTAAAGAGCCTTTTTTCATCGCGACTCGGGTTAAGCCGCCAGGATGAACATAAATGTCTTGTCCATATAAAACATAAGGTCTTAAATCAACGTGACAGCCTTCAACTGTATCCCCTAATAAGGTAGGAACTCTCGATAACGATAGGGTAGGTTGAGCAATATAATTGCGAGGATTAGCTTTAATTTTTTCGGCAAATTCTAGCCGTTCTTCGGGGGTTGATTGAGTTCCCACTAACATTCCATACCCTCCCGCTTCATTAGCGGCTTTTACCACTAATTTATCGAGGTTATTCACCACATAATCGAGTTGTTTGGGTTCCCAACATAAATAAGTGGGAACATTCGATAAAATTTGGTCTTCTCCCAAATAATATTTAATCATTTGGGGAACATAAGCATAGATCACTTTATCATCCGCCACTCCAGTTCCTAACGCATTCGCTAAGGCAACTTTGCCATTCCGATAAACTTCTGTTAAGCCGGGAACTCCTAACATCGATTCAGGATTAAAGGCTAATGGATCAATAAAAGTATCGTCTATTCTACGATAGATCACATCCACCCGTTGTAACCCTTGGGTGGTTCGCATTTGTACATAGCCATCTGCTACCACTAAATCCCGTCCTTCGACTAATTCTACTCCCATTTGTTGGGCGAGAAATGAATGTTCAAAGTAGGCAGAATTATAAATTCCAGGGGTTAATACTACAACCGTTGGATTCGCAACGGGTTCTGGAGCTAAATTGAGTAAGGTATCTAATAAATGACTAGCATATTCATCAACGGGTTGAATGGCTAATTTAGAAAATAATTTCGGGAATGTAGTTTTCATGACCCGTCGATTTTCTAACACATAAGACACCCCCGACGGACAGCGTAAATTATCTTCTAAAACATACCATTGCCCATCGCGATCGCGCACTAAATCAGTTCCGGTAATATGACACCAAATGCCTTGGGGGGGTTTTATTCCCACACAAGGTTTGAGGAATCCTTTAGAAGACAGAATTAAATCCTGGGGAATCACATGATCTTTAACAATTTTTTGTTCCCCGTAAATATCCGCCAGAAATAAATTTAACGCATGAATCCGTTGTTTTAATCCTTTTTCTAAAGTCGCCCACTCGGAAGCCGAAACAATGCGGGGAATTAAATCAAACGGTAAAATCCGTTCTGTCCCTTGATTATCACTATAAACATTAAAGGTTGCTCCCAGCTTCATCATGGCTGTTTTCGCGGCTTGTTGGCGAATTTGCAAATCTTCCATTGACAGAGTATTAATTCGCTCAATTAGCACTTTAGCATCTGGGCGAGGCTGTCCTTTGGCAAGAAAAAGCTCATCATAAAAATCACCGGGATCGTAAGACTCAAATCGCACTGGCTGTTTTCCCCATTGCGTTAACTAAATTTTTAATAGTTTTAAGCTAATATAATTATCTAACAATTCTATAATTACAATCTAAAAATATCGTTAAGATTTTTGTCAAATTTCCCCATTTTACCTGTTGTTGAAGTATGTCTAAGCTGAATCGCAAAAGAATCCCGTTGAGTGAGAAGGATACCTATACCTGTCCTGTCTGCCGTTGTGGCGAGATTTCTAATATTACTTTAACCGAGGCGTTTGGTTGTAATGTATGCCGCCATATCTTTACTTTGCAACTCGAACAGCAAACTTTGAAAATGGTGGATCGAGAACCCCCTTTAGTATGGCGGTGGACAGGAAAAACTTGGGAAAGCGATCGCTTAGGAGACTTAGAAGTAAGCTGGATTTATTGGATTTTTGCGATTATTTTTGTGGGTTTTCCACCGAGTTTAATTGGACTTTCTGCCTTAATTTTCCCTCCCGTTTCCGGGACTATCTGGAGTTGGTTTCCCTTAATTTGGACAGGATTAACCTTTTTTTGCCATCTCTTATTATTGTTATGGTTAATTGCGGAAGCCTACCAATTTCCACTTTTATTAATTCTCAAAATTCAATGGCAACGCATTTTTAATCAAAGTTAGAATAGGGAATAGGCAATCTTGCTATAGGAAAGACTGTTTTGCTCTCCAATTTATTGTAAGGGCGAGGCGCGCCTCGCCCCTACCTTGAAATTATTACAGTATTTTTTAGGATTAATAATCGGGCTGACTATTTTATACAATTCATTTAGACTTGCTATGTAATCTCATCAGCAAAATTGGGAAATTAAAAAACCCGACTCCTTTGAGAAGCCGGGTTTTTTAGGTTGATCTTACTTGAGTCTCAACGGTTCTAAATTAAACAGAAACGGCGGTTTTGGTCGCAGCGCTCAGTTCACCTTTAGCGTACTTAGCAGCAAATTCATCTAAAGTATGAACTTTGATTTTGTCTGCATGACCCGCAGAACCGAACTGATTATAACGATCTGCACAAACTTTCTTCATGTATTTGATAGAAGGTTTGAGGAAGTGGCGAGGATCGAAGTTAGAAGGATCTTTAGCAGCCGCTTCACGGAATGCTGCGGTAATGGCTAAACGGTTGTCGGTGTCGATATTAACTTTACGGACGCCGCTCTTAATGCCTTTTTGGATTTCTTCCACAGGAACCCCGTAGGTTTCCGGGATCTGACCACCGTACTTGTTGATCATTTCTAACAGATCTTCAGGAACGGAGGAAGAACCGTGCATCACCAAGTGGGTATTCGGTAAGCGACGGTGAATTTCTTCAATGCGGCTAATGGCCAGAATTTCTCCGGTGGGTTTACGAGTAAACTTGTAAGCACCGTGACTGGTTCCAATGGCGATCGCTAAAGCATCAACTTGAGTGGCTTCCACGAACTCAACGGCTTGGTCGGGGTCGGTTAACAGTTGTTCCATTGTTAACTTTCCTTCTGCACCGTGACCATCTTCTTTGTCACCTTGCATGGTTTCTAGAGAACCTAAGCAACCGAGTTCTCCTTCAACGCTAACGCCAATGGAGTGAGCGACTTTCACCACTTCAGAGGTGACTTGGACGTTATATTCAAAGCTAGCCGGGGTTTTTCCATCGGCTTCGAGGGAACCATCCATCATCACGCTCGTGAAGCCATGACGCATGGCAGAATAGCAAGTGGCGGGAGAGTTACCATGATCTTGGTGCATGGCAATGGGAATGTGGGGGTAGGTTTCCACCGCCGCTAAAATCAGGTGGCGCAGGAAGCTTTCACCCGCATACTGACGAGCACCGCGAGAAGCTTGCAGAATCACAGGGCTATTGGTTTCTTCCGCAGCCTGCATGATCGCTTGGATCTGCTCCATGTTGTTAACGTTGTATGCAGGAAGCCCATAATCGTTTTCAGCCGCGTGATCGAGCAGCAACCGCATGGGTACGAGCGCCATAAAGTCTCCTCCTAAGTCTCTATAATCTTTTGAGTTTGTTCGTAAACCGTCTTAATTAAAATAATCTTAAGACAAGTTGGCTATTTATGGTGGATCGTATCAGAAATTGATCAAATTTTGTGAACTAAAATCGGAGTCAGGATTTCAGGGCTTCAGTTTCTTGTCGTTACGGTGAAGTTAAGCCCCGAAAATCTCACAACCGTTGAGCTTGTCCAGTTGTGTTGGTCATGCACAAATTTTGTATTTTGTCAAGTAGGGCTATTGATTTTTGGGGAGTGTGCGATCGCTCCTGATCACACAATACATTAAGCCTTAACGGGTTGATTCCGATTTCTACAGTATTACCCCTTAAATATTTGCTACGCATCCCTATTGTGTAGAGACGTTGCATGCAACGTCTCTACGTGGGGTCTAGGGTAATAATCTGTAGCATCGATTTCAAGATTTCATATTAGTTTAGAGACTTAGAAGTCAGCAGTAGAATAGTTAGCAATAGTATAGAGTTAAGAGAGCATGGAAGAACTATTAACCTTAAAAGACCTTCTCCTTAAAGGTGATATTCCTGGATCATTAGCGGTTGTTGAAGAATTGGAAGAAATGAGCCGAGATGACAAAATTAATAATATTATTAGTTATAGTATTATTTTACTTTTGCATTTAATTAAACAACAAGCCGAAAACCGCACGATTCGATCTTGGGATATTTCCATCCGTAATTCGGTTCGACAAATTCAACGAAAAAATAAACGACGGAAAGCCGGAGGTTATTATCTCAATTCTCAAGATTTAGTGGAAGCGTTAGAAGCGGCTTATCCTGATGCGATTGATCAAGCGTCTTTAGAAGTCGCAGAAGGACGTTATCAACCGGAGGAGTTAGAACAATTCGTTAATCAACAAGAAGTTATTAATCAAGCATTGATGTTAATATCAGAAAGGGGAACTCCCTAAACTGATTCTTTTTTTACCAGCTTAATATAAAGTATAAAAAATAAGAGGAGCAGTCAATGGCTTATTGGCTATTTCAAAGTAACCCCAAGTATTACAGAATCCTTGATGCTATCCAAGATTTAGAACAAATGCCTTGGCTGGTTAATCGATTTGCTAATCAAATGTCTGTTGGTGATGGCGTATTAATTTGGATATCAGGTCAAGATTCAGGAATTTATGCGATGGCTAAAATTCTTGAACTTCCTCAAAAACTTAATAATTTTATTGATGAAGATTACTGGATTGATCAAGACCGAAGAAGTAAAGATAAAAACTTAAATTTTGCGATTATTCAGTTTACACAAAAGTTTATTAATAATCCGATTCTCAGAAATCAAGTTAAAGAAGACGAAATTTTAAAAGAATTGATGGTTATTCGTCAACCACAATCAACAAACTATGCAGTTACGATCAATCAATGGGAAAGAGTGAAACAATTAATTAATAATATGGAATCTTTAACATCATCTCGCCAAGCTGAAGAAATTGAAGTTGAGGGAAATGAGGAAGGAGATATTGTTGTAGAACCTCAAAGCGTTTCTTTAGATAAAAGCGATCGCAGTTTATCAGAATATCATAAATGGTATCAAAGAGGACGCTTAATTGTTGATCCTGAATGGCAACGGGAATATGTTTGGGATTTGAAAAAAGCATCTCGATTAATTGAATCATTTTTAATCGGTTTACCTGTTCCCGTTATTTATTTAGCATTTAATGAAGAAGGAGTCCGTGAAGTTATTGATGGGTTACAACGGTTAACATCTGTTTTTAAGTTTTTTGATAATCAATATGAACTTCGAGGATTAGAAAGCTTACGACAATTTAACGGCTGTAAGTTTAACCAACTTCCTCAAGAATATCAAAACCATTTAGAAGATTGCACCATGATAGCCTTTGAACTACCCAAGGATACAGACAAAAACCTAAAATTTTTGATTTTTGAACGTTTGAATACAGGGGGTATTGTTTTGAATGATATGGAAATTAGGAATTGTCTCTATCGAGGTCAATTAAATGACTTAATTCGAGAACTCGCAAAATCAGATGAATTTTTAGCTTGTGTTAATCAAAAAAATTTAGATAAACGTATGAAAGACCGAGGCTTAGTTTTACGATACTTAGCTTTCTTACAAATGAATTATAGAAATGCACGAAAAGGAATGAAGAATTTTTTAAATGAGTTTCTACAAGCTTATCGAAATCCCGGTACAGAAAAACTTAATGAATTTAGAGACACTTTTAAAAAATCCATGAAAGCAGCTTATACTATTTTCGGAAATCAAGCCTTTCGACTAAGGACAGAAAGAGGAAGTTGGTCAACACAGCTTAATGCTTCTATTTTTCAAGTTCTTAGTGTTTCATTCGCTGATTATGATTTAGGTGCTTTAACCCGTGCTTCGGATCTAATTTATGAGGAATATTTAGATTTAATTAGTACAGATGAAAAATGGGTTGATAGCGTTAAAGCTTCAACAGGAGAGATTCAAAGAATTGATTACTCATTTTCAACCTGGAAACAACGATTAGCTGAAGTGATGAAGGCGACAGATCCGAATGACTCGCAACGAGTCTTTTCCCGCCAGTTGAAAGAAGAAATGTATCGACAAGACCCAACTTGCCAAATTTGTAATCAGCGCATTACTTTAATTAATGATGCTGCTTTGGATCATGAAAAACATTACTGGCGAGGCGGTAAAACGATTCCAGAAAATGCTCGTTTAGTCCATCGTCAATGCAATTTACAGCGAGAAAACTAGAATAGGTCTTATTATCGCTATTTTCCTTACCCTGGTTTGGCTTCTGCATAACCTAACGCTTCGGTTTTGAGAAAACTTGCGATCGCTTATCCTCAAAAACTTTAATAGATAAACCTGAGATAGTCTAATAGTAATCCTGGGTTCTTAAATCGTTATCCTTATCAAACAGCTTGAAGCGTTCTGGGTTGAGGGATAACTTCCCCTTTTCCCCCTGTCTTTCTACTGGTGACTGGGTACGGGCGGGATCTTTCGGTAGGTAACTTATCGGTTTTTATCCTAAATTTCTGCCCGAATGCTTCGCCCCTACGATTGGTAAATGTTTTATGGGTTGCCCGGGATTCGAACCCGGAACTAATCGGTTAAAAGCCGAGTACTCTACCGTTGAGTTAGCAACCCGTTTGTTTTTTTCTTCTCTCACGCACAGTTTCTAATAGTAGCACCGTTTACTTGGGTTGGCAAGGGGTTTTCTAAAAAAAGTTTGCGGTGAGGTTAACCAACATCTCACAACTGGCTCCTGGCTTGAGATAGGTCAACAATTTCCCCGTATTCATGGCATTGCGAGGCGCTGTCCAGGGTTCCAAACAATAATATTCTTTCCCCTTCAACATCCAAAACACGACGCTAGAATAAGCCGCACTGTAACTGAGGGTAATTTTTAACTTGCGACTCTGATCAACCGCCGTTGTCGCTAAAGCCGTGACCGGATTAAATAAAATATCAATTTCCTCTTGCTCAGGATCAAAACGTCCCGTAAAGTCCTGAATTTCCTGAGTCCGTTGATCCCGATATTGCAGCGCGCCAATTTCAAACTGCAATTGCTCCTTATCCGCCGTTAGAAAATACGGATGTAACCCCGTAGAAAAGGGCATGGTTTGGGGGGGGAGCTTGTCCATCGTTCCACAGAGGTTGGTATACCGTTGGAAAATCTGCAACTGATTTCCCTTCAAGGTATAGGTAAACTCCAACTCAAAATCAAAGGGATAAACCGACCGTGTTTGAGCGTTACTCGTTAAAACCAACGTGATCGACGCACAGTTGGCGGTGTTTTGTTGCGTTACTGTCCAAGGCAGGTTTCGCGCAAAGCCATGTTGTTTGAGGCTGTATTTTTGACCCTTGTAGGTATAGGTGTCATCCGGTAAATTTCCACAAATCGGAAATAAAATCGGAATTCCCCCACGCACCGTTAAGTCAGGATTGGCAAACCGTTCCGTATCCAGATAAAGAATATCT
>JBMDYE010000614.1:0-2852 GCA_048595135.1 Planktothrix sp.
TTGTCCTTGACCCCATAAAATAATCTCATGAGTATCGCCATGTTGTTCCCATTTCAACGCGGGATCTTCATCTAAAATTTTCGCTAAAGCGGAACTAATTTTAACTTCGTCTTTGCGATTTTCCGCCGCAATGGCAAAAGCATAAACGGGAGGTAAAACGGTGGCTTTCGGTAAAGGAGATTTGATCGGTTCTGTGGTTAAGGTATCTCCGGTCACAATGCCTTCCATCCGCGCCAACGCCACAATATCCCCGGTTTTTGCCGTTTGGACGCTTTGGGTTTGTTGTCCCATCATCCGATACAGTCCCCCCGGTCGCACCCCATTCAACACCATGCCTTCGTTGAGTTCGCCTTGCCATACCCGCACCAGAGAGAGCTTCCCGCCTTGGGGGGTGTAGAAGGTTTTTAACACTTGGGCAATAGGAACTCCTTGGGCAGAAGTTAACCCCCGACGTTCTGCGGTGACTGCGGGTTCTGGTGCTTCCCGAACTAAGGCATCTAATAAGGCGCGAACTCCGTGATCTTGTTCAGCTACCCCAATTAAAACAGGCACAATTAAATCAGCGCCTAATTCCATTTTTAAGTCTTTAACAATTTCGTCTTGGGGCGGTTCAATATCTTCTAATAATTCTTCTAACAAATGATCATCAAAATTCGCTAATTCTTCTAACATCGCTTGGCGGGCAGCGTGTTCAGCATTTTTTAGAGAGTCGGGTAAGGGAACTGGATCTGAAGGGGCTCCGGGATGATAATGATAAGCTTGTTCTGTAATTAAATCAATAAAACCAATTAATTGTTGATCGTGACCAATGGGATATTGTTGGGGAACAATGGGACGAGTTGAAACTGCTTTTAAGGCGTTTAATAGTTCAGTAAAGCTGGTAACGCATCGTTCTTCATCGGTACAAACCCGATCCATTTTATTAATAAAAACCAGGTGGGGAATTTCCCAATCATCTAAAAATTTGAACAGGGGAGATAAGGTTAAAATCCGGTTGGGATCGGGTTCACAAACGACGATGGCTAACCCAGTTCCAATTAAAGCGTTATAGGTTTCTTGGGCAAATTCAACGGAACCTGGACAATCTAAAAATGTAAAACGAATGCCGCCATATTCGGTATAGGCGGCATTCACTTCAACGGTCATATTACGTTCACGGGCTTCAGGGCAGCTATCACCAACCCTGTTACCATCTTTTGCCGTTCCTTTACGGGTAATGGCTCCCGTGACTGAGAGAATACTTTCTAAAAGCGTTGTTTTTCCGCTTAAATAGGGGCCAACAATGGCAACATTACGGTTATTTGTGGCAGTATCTTGCATAGCTTTCTTTCCTCAATAATAACAAATAATTCTGAGCCTTCCTGCCTCAAGATGGAGGTTTACCCTTGAGAACGGATTACTAAAAATTAAGAAAATGTTAAATTTTTCAGACGGATTTCGCGCGAATAGAGAGTGGTTTGAACCCGTTCAGTTGGGTAGGGTGTTACTCCTTTTTTCTCCCGTTTTCAAGTGTTAAATCAACGAAAACACCTTGAGAATTCAGGTTATAGGCTGTTTTACACTAAACTATTGCCCCCATTTCCAAGCGGTTCCTAAGACGAGTCGGAGAATGGGGAATCAAAATTAGCTTACTTTTTAATGTATAGTCTTTTTCCCCAGTTTTAACATCTTGTTAATCAAAAAAAACATTATTAAATTATTGCAAGTTTTGTAAAGTAATGTTGAGGAAATCGCGATCGCAATCAGTCTTTAGAGTCACGTTTGGTACGGTTGTGACTCCTTTAGTTCCGACTAAAGATGGAACCTGGAGACTGTCCCAGTTAATTAGACTGAGATGCAGTGAACAATTGTTGATCCGAGGATTTATGGACAATAGCTTATTTGATCAAACCTTTCGAGACAATCAGGGTAATATTGTGATTGCTCAACCCCCCAATTTACCATTACTGGTGGGAGTGACAAGCTGTTTACTGGCTTTAGTGATTCCGAATGGTGATCTGAGTAAAGGCTTCGGTACTGTGGCTTTTGGGGCTTTATTTACTTGGGCTTGGCTGGAACTTTTCGACGGAGTTAATTATTTTCGTCGGGGACTAGGTTTATTCACACTGCTGGGCTTAATTGCTTGGGGGTTCTCCTATAGCTTATAAATGTTACAGATCATTTTCCTCACCTGTATTGTTGTGGAGGCGTTGCATACAACGTCTCTACAAAATATCTAAGCACTGATCCAAAATTATTGGCACTGTCATTCGGAATGAAGCGATCGCGGAATGAAGAATATAGCCCTGATCAGTCGGCAATTTATTGGGTTTGACTGCTTAACAGATTAGCACTTGTTCTTGACTATTTTTACCTGGATTTAAGATAAATTAAACTGTCCATCGTCGCCAAATGCGTCGCCGTTTTTGTCCCGGTAGAATTTGAGGAAACTCATCAATAAAAATAAGTTCAGGAATTTGACAGTGAAGACGGTTAAATAAAGAAGAAAGCGATCGCAAAACCTTCTCCTCAACCGTTTTCTGTTCTGCATTCGCAACTTTTAAGGCAATTTTGATTTGGTTTAAACTGATTTGCATTACCTGATAATCTTCAATTTCAGGCGAAACCGTCACAATAGCTCGGCTAATAAAATCAGGAAAAATCGGAATTAAATCAGACGGTTGAGAAAGGTCAGAATTCAGCAAATAAAAAATATCATCCTGTCGCCCTTCAATTCGTTCAATTGCCATCAATACTGACCCACAAGGACAAGGCATTTTTCGTTCCACTAAAATATCATTCAAACGATAGCGAATAATCGGTTGAGTTGTCCGACGAAAATCTGTAATAATCGGCACAAATCGAGATTTTTC
>JBMDYE010000615.1:0-4833 GCA_048595135.1 Planktothrix sp.
TTTGAAGTATCATCGACAATAATATCGACTAATTTTCCTAAACTGTCATACAATTTAGCTTTATCAATATTTCCCGTAATCGGGAGAGCGATGGGTGCTTGACCTTCTTCTTCGGTGGTAATATGAGCCGAAGTTGAAATCACCGGATTGCCTAATGCTTGAATAATTGATAAACAAGCGTTATTATCAGGAACACGGATTCCTGTGGTTTTCCGTTTTGGAGACATGACTAATTTAGGAACTAACTTAGTAGCGGGAAGCAAAAATGTATAACTGCCTGGAATTAATCGTTTAATCAATCGGTAAGCCGAGTCACTCACGACGGCATAATCGGTAATATTAGATAATGAAGAACAAAGGAATGTCAGTGGTTGATCATTGGAGAGTTGTTTGATGCGTCTCACTCGTTCTACAGCAGACTTAACCGTTAGATCACAACCAATGGCATAAACCGTATCCGTTGGGTACAGCATGACCGCCCCATCTTTAAGAGCATCTTTAATTTTATCAATCGTGCGTTCTTGGGGATTTTGGGGATGAACCTCGTAAATAATCGCCATGATTAAACTGTGTCTTTTATCGTAAATTTAATATTCATTTCTAGCCTACCAGATCACAACCGACTAACCACTAATTATGACTAAAATTGCTTATTTTCAATGTCCCACCGGAATTTCTGGTGATATGTGCTTAGGATCATTAGTTCATGCGGGTGTACCGATTAATTATTTAAAAGAAAAATTAGACCGATTGGGAATTGCTGAGGAATATCAATTCCAAGCGGAATCTGTTCGTCGTCAAGGACAGTTAGCCACTAAAGTTAATGTGGCTTTAACCTCCTCCCCTTCCCCCGCTTTAACTCAAAGTGAAAGCACGATTTCTAAGGGGAATATTCCAGCCTTTCCTCCTAGAGAAAAGGATCAGCATCATTCCCATTCTCATTCTCACCATTCCTCCCATCATTCAACCCGCCACCTCCCAGAAATTGAGGAAATGATTCTCAATGCTAAATTCCCAAAACGGGTAGAAACTTGGAGTTTAAAAATTTTTCGCCTATTAGCAGAAGCGGAAGCGGCTGTTCATGGAATTCCCCCTGAACAAGTGCATTTTCATGAAGTAGGGGCGACGGATGCAATTGTCGATATTGTGGGTACTTGTTTAGGTTTAGATTGGTTAGACATTGATCAAATTTACTGCTCTCCTTTACCAACGGGTGGGGGAACTGTTTGGGCGGCTCATGGTCAATTACCGGTTCCGGCTCCGGCTGTTTTAAAATTATTTGAAATGGGAAAAGTGCCTGTTTATAGTAATGGGATTGAACGAGAATTAGTCACACCAACGGGGGCAGCCATTGCGATTTCTTTAGCCCAAGAATTTGGAGAACAACCCATGATGTCTTTACAAAGAATTGGGTTAGGAGCCGGTTCCCATGACTTACCGATTCCTAATATTTTAAGATTATGGATCGGGGAACAAAATCATCCTGTAGAAACGGAAGTTTTCCCGATTGATAAGCCAGAAATTCATACTTTATCTGAAACCATTGTGGTGTTAGAAACTCAAATTGATGATGTTAGTCCGCAAGCGATCGCTTATGCCTTTGAAATGTTATTACAAGCGGGAGCCATTGACGTTTTTACTCAACCGATTACCATGAAAAAATCCCGTTTAGGGGTACTTTTAACAGTGATTTGTCCTCCCGAATATCGGAAACCTTGCGAAGCGGTATTATTTCGAGAAACCACCACATTAGGAATTCGGTATACGTTACAAAATCGCAGTATTCTACAGCGAGAACTACAAACCGTTGAAACTCCTTATGGGTTAGTTCGAGTTAAAGTTGCCTTTTCAGGGGAAAAAATTACCAACGTTCAACCGGAATATGAAGATTGCGCTAAACTCGCTAAACAGCATAAAATTAGCTGGTTAGAAGTGCATCGCCTCGCCTTACAAAGTTGGTATAACCTACCTTAAATCAACGGGAGGGTGCGGAATCTTTCTGCGCCCTAAATCGTTAAATTATTATGAAGAACTGCCTCCAGCCAAGGTGTTGAGAATCAAGTTTAGAAAAAAAACTTATAATTAAAGAATGAGTCAAGGTAAAAAATTATGAGTTACTTGTTTGGCAGTGTGTTTGTCATCCTGGCTTATTTAACTTTAGCTGGCTTTAAATTAGATCGAGAATATCAACGCGGCGTTATTTTTAGATTAGGACGAGTGCAAACTGTAAAAGGCCCTGGTTTATATTGGATTGTGCCAATTATTGATCAGAAAATGCAAGTTGATATTAGAACCAAAACCGTTGATATTGAACCGCAAGAAACCATTACCGCTGATAGCGTTACCATTAAAGTCAATGCGGTTTTATATTACCGTTTAATTGATGCGTCTAAAGCCATTGTTAAAGTAGAAAACTATGAAAAAGCGGTTTATCAAGCCGCGTTAACGACTTTAAGAAATGTCATTGGTCAAAATATTCTAGATGACGTTTTACAAAATCGCGATAAAATTAATCATAAAATTCAAGAAGTTGTCGATGAAATGACAGAACCTTGGGGAGTTGTGATTGAACGAGTGGAAATGAAGGATGTGGAAATTCCTACCACCATGCAACGAGCCATGGCAAAAGAAGCAGAAGCAGTTCGAGAAAAACGGGCACGTTTAATTAAAGCCGCCGCAGAACAAGAAGCTTCTATTAAGTTAGCAGAAGCCTCTAAACAAATGATGGAAAATCCTGCTGCTTTAGAATTAAGACGGTTACAAATGCTATCAGAAGTAGGGGTTGAAAATAACACGACAACGATTGTTGTTTTACCCTCAGATTTAGTCTCCCTTGCCAAAAATATTAACGTTCAACCTTCGACCAAACTCCCCGAATAACATCTTCGTCAGCCTTTCAAGGCTTGATCACAGACATCAGGACGCACAACAATCAAAGTCAGTCCTGGTGTCACTTTGTTTAGATCTTTTTATATGAAAAAAAATAAAATGACCCTGCCCAAATTTGGAATCTGTTGCTATCATAAGCACTTTAAAGACACTCTACAGTTCAACCTGCTATGAACAAAATTCAAACCTTACTGCTCACGCTATTAACGACCGTTAGTGTCACTGCTGGTGTTTCCAATGTCGCAGAAGCTAAACCCTGCTTCTACAACAAATTAGACTCGGAAGCGCTCGCCAGCAAATTGAACTTCACTAATGGTTCCCTATGGAATAAAATGCCCCCCATTAAACCAGAATATGGGGCGATGGCAGGTTTAGCCTTCAGTGGTGTCGGATTATTAGGACTGGGGACACTTTACCTCAAACGCCGTTCTACTGAGGTTGCAGACAGTTCTGTGGCGACTCTGTTGGACGAACCCGTTTATACCCAACATCCCGAAGCACCCGGCGGCGAACTGGATGTTGTCGCGTCTGAACCCCAAACCTCTGAAGTCGCAGAAAAAGAAAAGGTTTTAATCTAATTGGGGTTCATTTATCCCGATGTTCCCTCTGATCATCCCTCCAGTTTAACTTTTGGTCAAACTGGGGTTTTTTTTGATGAAAAAGGAACCAAATAAGAAATAATAAACAATTGTCCGTTAAGCGTGAACTTATGAATATTATTCCTGCTATTGATTTATTAGAAGGGCGTTGTGTCCGATTATATCAAGGCGATTACAATCAAGCCCAAACCTTTAATGATGATCCCGTTGCGGTTGCCCAACAATGGGTTGAACAAGGGGCAACTCGATTACATTTAGTTGATTTAGATGGGGCAAAAACGGGGGAACCGATCAACCATCAAGTCATAGAAACTATCGCTAAAACCCTTCCCATTCCGGTACAAGTGGGGGGAGGCTTACGCACCCGTGATCACGTTGCAGCTTTATTAAATTTAGGGGTAGAACGCGCGATTTTAGGAACCGTTGCCGTTGAAAATCCTCAATTAGTTGCGGATTTGTGTGCAGAATTTCCCGGACATATTGCCGTTGGAATTGATGCCAGAAATGGTAAAGTTGCTACTAAAGGTTGGTTAGAAACTTCGGAAGTTTTAGCGACTGATTTAGCCGAACAAATGGCACAATTAGGCGTAACAGCAATTATTTATACAGATATTCATCGGGATGGAACCCTGCAAGGGCCGAATTTAGCCGCCCTCCGAGAAATTGCCAATGTTGTTTCTATTCCCGTGATTGCGTCTGGTGGTGTCAGTTCTATTACTGATTTATTAGGGTTATTATCCTTGGAACCATTAGGGGTAACGGATGTCATTGTTGGTCGAGCATTATACACCGGAGATATTAATTTGAAAGAAGCCATTCAAGCCGTTGGTCAAGGACGTTGGCAAGATGTTCCTGCTGATTTTGGTAACTCAACATTCGCTTAAATCAGTAATCAGTAATCAGTAATCAGTAATCAGTAGTGCCCTTTTAAGTCGTTAGTTATTAGTTTAGAGTTAGACATTAATCCTTAACAAGTAGTAACCCTTAACAATTGACTCAGTGTTGACTATCTATCCTATAACTAATAACTCTTACACTGATTACTGTTTTACTGATTACTGATTACTGATTACTGATTACTGATTTAATTCACTCGTTTTTGTTGCCAGGATGAGGTGAGCAGGGAGTGAAGATAATCGGTTGCTTCATGTTGACTGAGGGGGTGAGAAAATAAAAATCCTTGTCCCCATTCACATCCTAACAAACACAATTGATTCAGTTGGGCTTTTGTTTCAATTCCCTCCGCCACCACATCCATTCCTAACCCATGCGCTAACATAATAATTGTTTGAATTAACTCAATTTCTCCTTGATTGGAACCAATTTGGCGGACAAAAGAGCGATC
>JBMDYE010000616.1:0-11462 GCA_048595135.1 Planktothrix sp.
GGGCCTCGGGGGATCGGGGGAAGAAGAGAGCAGAGGGAGCGGAGGGAGCGGAGGGAGCAGAGGGAGCGGAGGGAGCGGAGGGAGCAGAGGGAGCGGAGGGAGCGGAGGGAGCGGAGGGAGCAGAGGATGAAATTTATTCCCTATTCCTATTGCCTATTGCAAGAGTGCCTATTGCCTATTGCAAGAGTGCCTAATTCTTAATTCTTAATTCTTAATTCTTAATTCTTAATTCTTAATTCCCCTAGATATGCTAAATTGTCACCGAATCGGAGTGTAATGGAAATTGAGGCTTCGGTTTTGAAGCGCAATGACTGACAACTAAGCAAGGACTAATGGCTAATCTGATCTCTGTTTCTTCCAAAGACTTAGGGCGTCGTCGCCAGCAGTTACGACGTCAACGGCGTTTAAAATTAGTTCAGGTGATATGGCAAGCGCTCACCATTAGTGGGTTGACCGGGGGGTTATTATGGGCGATCAACCAACCGATCTGGTTTATCCGCCAATCTGAACAAATTGAAGTCAAAGGCAACCGTTTGCTTTCGGATCAGAGGGTGCGTTCTTTTTTGCCTTTGTCGTATCCGCAATCGTTATGGAAAATCCAACCTCAAATCTTAGAAAAAAGTTTGGAATCTCGCAGCCAAATTGCGGATGCCTATGTGCAGCGGCAGATGTTTCCCCCCAGTTTAACGATTACCATTCAAGAACGGGAATCGGTGGCGATCGCTTATTCTGTTCCAAACGAGGATCAAGGGAATCCGAACCCGGAAATCGGATGGTTAGATGCAACCGGAGATTGGATGCCTTTAGAAAACTATCAAGAATTAGAAAAAACTCAACAGTTACCCGCCTTAAAAGTCACTGGAAATGTGGCGAATTATCGAATGTATTGGTCTCAAGTTTATCAAGCCATTAGCCGCAGTCCGTTGAAAATTTTAGCAATTAATTGGACAGATCCCAATAATTTAATTTTAGAAACAGAAATCGGTCAGGTTCATTTAGGCCCCTATACTTCTAAATTTCCCGAACAGTTACGGGTGATCGATCAAATGAGAAATTTGCCAAACCAACTCGATACGAGTAAAATGCTGTATTTCGACCTGAAAAATCCTGAGCAACCCCTTGCTCAGATGAAGCCAGAGACGATTAGCCAACCCTCCCCAGAGGAAGATTAATTCAAGCTTTGCTCAGGGTCAAAAAATTATGAGTATAAGTTATATAATTTAACTCTATAATCTCTAAATCCTTATAAATTGAGGCAAAGAAGTTGAGTAAAATCTGAGTACCTGTAATCCGTTTGAAGGCTTACAAAACAAGTTACAGTTGTAATACATGACGGGAGTTAGAGGAAAAAATGAGAAACTGCTGACGAATCAAAAATAAGGAACAGCAAGAACCTTTACTAAGTAAAGATTTTTAGACTCATTTATTACTAACTCTAGAGTAGTTGTGTTTCAATGGTTGAGGTATAGAAAATCTATTCATCTACCCTTTCCAATTAAAATGACAGTTAAGAATAATCTGGGATCTACCCAAGGCAATTCTGATCCAGAAGGAAAAGCGAATCTCTGGTTGTCAGCAGATTCAGCTAATCCATTCCTTAGAAATGATGTCATAGTTAACCCTAATCACGATTCTATAGATATGCCCCGCGAAGAGTCTTCAAATAGCGAGATTACCCCTAGCAATGTCGCAAGGATTAAGGTCATTGGTGTTGGCGGAAGTGGGGGCAATGCGGTCAATCGGATGATCGACAGTCAGGTGGTGGGTGTTGAGTTTTGGTCAATTAATACCGATGCTCAAGCCTTAGCTCAATCGAAAGCCCCAAAACGATTACAAGTGGGTCAAAAATTAACTAGAGGATTAGGAGCCGGTGGAAATCCTGCCATTGGTCAGAAAGCGGCGGAAGAATCACGGGATGAAATTTTCCAAGCCTTGGAAGGGTCAGATTTAGTATTTATTACTGCCGGGTTAGGTGGTGGAACGGGTACGGGAGGAGCGCCGATTGTGGCGGAAGTTGCCAAGGAAGTCGGGGCGTTAACGGTTGGGGTCGTGACTCGCCCGTTTACCTTTGAAGGCAGACGGCGCATTTCCCAAGCGGATGAAGGAATTGCCGCCTTGCAATCGAGAGTCGATACCTTAATTGTGATTCCCAATAACAAGCTGTTATCGGTTATTAATGAACAAACGCCTGTGCAGGACGCGTTCCGTTATGCGGATGATGTATTGCGTCAGGGGGTACAGGGGATTTCAGATATTATTACTATTCCCGGTTTAGTGAATGTGGACTTTGCGGATGTGCGGGCGGTGATGGCTGATGCGGGATCAGCGTTATTAGGAATTGGCATTGGTTCAGGAAAATCCAGAGCCAGAGAAGCCGCAGTGGCTGCGATCGCTTCTCCGTTGTTAGAATCCTCCATCGATGGAGCCAAGGGCGTTGTCTTTAATATTACAGGGGGTACGGATTTAACCCTCCATGAAGTCAATGCTGCTGCGGAAACGATTTATGAAGTCGTTGATCCCAATGCCAATATTATCTTTGGCGCAGTCATCGATGAACGGATGCAAGGGGAAGTCAAAATTACCGTGATTGCAACGGGATTTTCGGGGGAAGCAAAAGGGACAATTCCCGTTACTAAAGAAGCTAATCTTCCTCGGAGTGGGGCGGTTCCTGTCATTCCTGCCCCGGCTACTGTGCCAACAAATCCACCCAAATCAACTCCGAATAATCCCCAGCAACCGGATATTCCTGATTTCCTCCGTCGTCGTCGTCCTCCAAACCGATAACAGTAATCAGTAATCAGTAATCAGTAATCAGTAATCAGTAAAACAGTAATCAGTTAGGAAGTTATTAGTTTTGAGTTTGAACCTCATCTGATCACTCTTAAACACGATTAACAATTACCTCACGTTGTACTGTCCACTGTCTACTGCTCACTCTTGCACTGATTACTGATTACTGATTACTGATTACTGATTGAAATCGACCCGTGCCTCGGAGGACGTCGAGGAAGGCGAAGACGGCGGGGACGTGAAATCCATTTGACCAAATGGCAGCACCGATCACTCGTTCGAGGGGGATGGGAAGGGAGCGAACTTGAACTTGGGGGGGGATGGGTAAAGCGGCTAAACGCGGTAAAATAGCGGCGCCTAATCCTTGGGCGACCATGCTAACAATCGTTGAATCTTCTTTAATTTCATAGGCGACTTTTAAGGTTTGTCCCCATTTTGCCCAATGTTCCCGTACTGCTGAGGTACATTCGGCATAATTAAATAAAATAAATGAGTATTTTGATAATTCTTCCCACGTTAAGGTTTCAGGAATATCTCCGACAGAAATCGGCAGTAATACAACATATTCATCTTTAGCAATTGCCCAAGTTTGTAATTCTTCTGAACGGGGTAAGGGGATCAAACCAATATCGACTTGACCCGTTCGCAAAGACTGTTCAACCCCAAAGGGATCGGTTTCCAGAATACTCACTTCAATATGGGGAAAAACTTGACGAAATTGGGCAACTTTGGGCGGTAAAATATGGGTGGCGGCACTTCTAAAAGAGGCAACTCTAATTTTTCCGCCATGTAATCCTTTTTCTAAATTCACTTCTCGATCAATTTCTTCTCGGAGTTCTAAAATTTTTTCAGCATGGAACATCACCCGTTCTCCAATTAACGTGGGACGAGCGCCAAACCGTCCCCGCAAGAGTAAGGGGACACCGAGTTCATCTTCTAAAGATGCGATCGCCCGACTAACGGCAGATTGAGAGATATTTAAACTCAGTGCCGCTTCTGAAAAGCTCCCTTTTTCAGCAACCGCTAATAAAACTTCAAGTTGATCAATATTCATAGGGGAGAATTAAGAATTTTAAATATAGATTTAATAAAATTAAGGGTTGTTTGGCTAGATGACAATGGACTAACGTTAGCAGTCACCAGTTAATACATTCTTTCCCTGCTCCCTACGGGTTCCCAACACCTTCACTCGATGCAGTTTTCGGATTAAGGTTATCGAAAAATTACAAGTTAAGAAATGTTTCGTAGTGGTTTATACTATTTCTATTCGGAAAACTGAATACCTTATAGCAAAAGGCAAGAAGCAGCAATGCAGAATCATTCAAAACGGATTACTGATCAATGTCCCATTTGGGTTGGGGTTTCCTCACCTTTGACAACGTTGTTCAGGGGCAATAAAAGTTGTTAACCTAAAAATAGTTATCTTTAATTACAAATTGATATTGAACTTAATGCTAATGTCATTCAGGAAATTAATCCTGATTTAAAGACTAACTGTTGGGGAATTTATTGTTGTGCTAACAGCTAACTTCAGTACAAAAACGGTTGAATTTGCCAGCCAGAATCATTTCAGTTTCCCTTGAATTATTACCTTTATTGAAAGTCAAATTAAGTTCCTATGAATTCAACACAATGTTTAGGTAAAGTGTATCTCGTTGGTGCGGGGCCAGGAGATCCGGGGTTACTGACGTTGAAGGGAAAAACCCTCTTAGAATTTGCGGATGTGGTCATTTATGATGCCTTAGTCAGTCCGCCGATTTTAGAGATGATTAATCCCCAAGCGGAAAAAATTCATGCAGGGAAACGGCGAGGACGTCACTCCTTATTACAGGATGAAACAACCCAATTAATGATAGAAAAAGCCCAAACAAACGCTGTTGTTGTCCGCCTCAAGGGGGGAGATCCCTTTATTTTTGGTCGGGGAGGCGAAGAAATGGAAGATTTAATCCAAGCAGGGGTTTCTGTGGAAGTAGTTCCTGGGGTAACGTCGGGGATCGCCGCCCCAGCTTATGCGGGAATTCCCTTGACCCATCGCAATTATAGTTCCTCGGTCACGTTTGTAACGGGTCACGAATCGGCGGGAAAATATCGTCCTGATGTGGATTGGACGGCGATCGCTAACGGTTCAGAAACGATTGTCATTTATATGGGAGTTCACAATTTACCTTATATTGTGGAACAGTTAACCACCGCCGGACGGTCTCCTCAAACCCCTGTCGCGTTGATTCGTTGGGGAACTCGACCGGATCAAGAGGAGTTAATCGGGACGTTGGAAACGATTGTGACCCAAGTTGAAGAAACTGGGTTTGAAGCACCTGCGATCGCAGTAGTTGGCGATGTTGTTAACCTACACGGGATTTTGAACATTCAAACTTGTATTCAGCCTATGATTTAAACAAGTTAATTCAAATTAACAACCAACGTACCCACAAACCCAGCCATTTTTTGCCCATCGATCCAAATGAATTCTTAATGCTATGTCAGCATTTCCATTATCAGGAACTCCCATCCTTTGCTGAAATTCTCTGACATAGATTTTCGTAGCATCATCGTACATATTGCTAGGATTGAGGGGATTAGGCGGTTGAAACACTAGATTGATATTGTGTTTCAAATTTCTAACGGTTTTGGCTAAAATACTTTGTGTTTCTGAATCAGCTTGTCCGGTTTGGGGTAATTTGTAATCAATTTGAAATTGAATAATACTGTTATACCCTAAACTTTTTAAGGTAGCCTGAAATTGGATGGGTGTATAAATCATCGTTGGTGGCATAAAATTAGCCTCATGGAATTGGTATACAATCTCAATTTCAGACTCTTCTCTAAAAATTCAGGAAAGAAAAGTTTAAGGTTGTTTAACAGCGTAAGTTTTATTAATAAATGCTAACGTATGCTATAGTTTAAGGGATGCCATACATACCACTCAGAAAAGCGGTCGAATTTCTGGGTCTACATCCCAACACACTGAGAAAATACGCTGATGAAGGGAAGATCAAAAGTATCAAAAACCCAGCCGGGCAAAGACTGTACGATGTCGAATCCTACATACGGGATACAGATGGAACTACCACTGTTTGCTACTGCCGAGTTAGTTCAGCAAAACAACGAGACGACCTTGACAGACAAATTGCTTATATGCAATCAATCTATCCAGATGCAGAAATTGTCCGAGACATCGGTTCAGGACTTAACTTCAAAAGAAAAGGATTGCAAACCCTACTGGTCAGACTTATGCGGGGCGATAAGCTCACGGTTATTGTTGCCTGTCGAGACAGATTATGTCGATTCGGATTTGAAATATTCGAGTTTATGGCACAACAAAACGGTGGAAGCATCGTGGTTCTCGAAAATTCTGTACACTGTTCAGAAGCCGAACTTACAGCCGATCTTCTCTCCATCCTTCAGGTCTTTTCTTGTCGGATGCACGGACTCAGAAGTTACAGCAAAAAAATCAAAGAAGATCCGAATCTACCTAAACTCTGAACAGAGAGGATTGCTCAAACAATGGTTCGGAGTTAGCAGATTTGTCTACAACGAAACCATTAAATATTTGCAGCAACCTGATACAAAAGCCAATTGGATGGCGATTAAAACAGGAATCTTAAACGGATTACCTGAATGGGCTAAACCTGTCCCTTATCAAATTAAATCAATCGCCATCAAAGATGCTTGTTTAGCAGTTAAATCTGCTAAAAAGGGGTTGAAGGTAGATGGCAAGATTCGCCGATGTAAATTTCGGAGTCGCAAAGATGTAAAGCAATCAATTTATATCCCTAAATCGGCAATTAAAGATTGTGGGATTTACAACAGTATATTAGGAGAGTGCAAGTTTAACGAATCACTCCCTAATGATTTTAGCGATGGTCGATTGACAGTAATTTCTGGTGAATATTACTTGACTATTGCTACAGAAGTGCAGCAACTAAATTCCGAGAATCAAGGGAGAGTTGTCGCCTTAGATCCAGGTGTTCGCACATTCATGACATTCCTTTCTGAAACATCTTTTGGTTGGCAAGGAAAAGATTCTAACTTACATATTCAGAAATTGTGCTTCAAGCTAGATCAATTAGTTTCCCAGTTGTCAAAAGCTAAGTGTAAACAGAAAAGAAATCTCAAAAAAGCAGCTAGTAGACTTCGTTGTAAAATCAAGAATTTAGTTAAGGAATTGCATCATAAAACAGCTAAATTTCTAGTTGAAAACTTTGATGTGATTTTACTCCCAACATTTGAAACATCACAGATGGTTTCTAAGTCAAGACGTAAGCTGAGAAACAAATCCGTCAGGCAAATGCTAACTCTAAGTCATTATGAGTTTAAGCAATTTCTGAAGTGGAAATCTTGGGAAAACAATAAAGTTGTGATTGATTGTAACGAAGCCTATACTTCTAAAACGGTGTCATGGACAGGCGAAATTGTCAATAAATTGGGTGGAGCGAAAATAATAAAATCGACATCTACCCAATTAAAGATGGACAGGGATCTAAATGGTGCGCGAGGGATTTTCCTTCGTGCATTGGTTGATACGCCTTGGTTGAGAGAACATCTTGACTTATGTATTTGTTAACAAATGTTAGCAAAAAAGTATCGGTAAACCAAATTTAGGAAACATCAAATTACTTAAACTTTTGAAAGATTGATTTACGTTTCTTAACGCTTGAATATGAGCTTCATCCTGTACAATAGGAATAATCTCTGCGTTTTTGCCCTGATTAAATTGGTTAATCACTAAATTAGCGGCTTCTAACCCCGTAATATATGCTTTTTCCTGCGACCAAGACCCATGACGGTTAACAATCCAATCTCCACTCATCCACACATTCTTAAAACTGGTTTTTGCAGGTAAACAATATTGATAACTTCCGGGGAAAAAGTGCGTTACCGCTTGGGGAAGACGAACCACACTCGAATCTATGATGTCAGCCGTGCGAAACTCAGGAATACAAGTGGTGAGATAATCTTTAACAATTTTAATGATTTCCCCATCTGCTAACGGTAAAAATTGATTCCCATGATAAAAATCTGCTTCAATTACCGTTCCCGTTTCGTTCTCAAATTCATCATGTAAAGCGTTCAAATCAAAAAACGTCCATCCTGTTGTTGCATCAAACCCAAAACAAGCATTAGACGGACGAGGAATAGTGATTTTGCGGTCAAACCAAATCCGCGTTGATAACACATCAATCGCAGATAAGTTATTAATATTTCTAAATTCAGAACGCTGTTGCAAAGCCGAACTTCCGGCTAATATTTTCTTGAGTCCTGTAATTCCCACAGAAAAAATAACCGCATCTGCATTAAAAATTTCACTTCCACACACCACAGCAGAAACATTCCCAGATTCATCTAATTTTAAATCAGTAACCCGTTGATTGGTGAGGACTTTACCGCCTAAACTTTCAATGGTTTCTACCCAGGGTTTAAAGATTTTTTCGCCCACGGTTCCCCGACACCAAACCACATCAAAATTCGGTTGATGGGCTAAAATAAAATAATACAACATTCCTAATGCGGCGGCGGCAGAACATTGTTCTCCGGGGGCAAATAACCCCACTAATAACATCGGGTTAAAGGCTTCATGATAAAGGCGGGCTGATACGCCATATTGTTTGAATAATTCACGGGCGGTGATACTATCATAACGTCGCCAAGCTTCATCAGAATTATCAAAATCAATTAAGGCATAAAGTAAGGGTAAAGCGGAGAGGCGATCGCTTAACGGAAGTCGTTTAAATTGCGTATAAATAAACGTTCCTAATGGTGTCGGAAGTAACGGTAAATCTTGAAAAATTGGCGATTCAACTTCTAATCCAGCGGGGGAATATTGGGCAGAACGCGTCCAAGGGGTAAAGGGTTTTAAGCCTAACTCATTCACCAAGGAAAAGATATTAAAATAAGGATACCAAAACCCATGAATTCCGGCTTCAATAGAACGTCCTCCTGGGGTTTTCCATCCGGCAACTAACCCCCCAGGATAGGGACTCGCCTCTAATAACGTCACATCATACCCTTGTTTAGCGAGGTGATAGGTTGCCCCTAACCCAGCCCATCCTGCCCCAACCACTACAATTTTTGGGTTTGATTGTTCGGAATTCATAAATCCCCTTGTTCTGTTCTAAATTGAATCACTATCTTTGATTTTAGGATAAATGAATTGATATCCGGCTTGCAACAATTTCTGGTTAGAAACTTTGGCGTTATAGGGACGGTTAGTGGGTTGAGAGGCATCCCAAGTCACATTCGGTAAATTGTGTTGATTGTGAACTAAATTCAGTAATTCTTGGCTGGTATAATAGGACATATCCACTAAATTATAAATGCCATTGAATTGATGCTTTCGGGCAAATTCTATCGCCCCCACAATATCTTCTAAATGTATCCAATTGGTAATATCTGAACCGTCACCAGGGCGAGTGGTTCCGGCTACCCGACCCCAAATTTTTATTAATTCCCGACCAGGGCCATAAATTCCTCCTAACCGAAAAATACAAACGTTTAAATGATCGTTAGCGGCGTTGAGTAACGTTTGTTCGGTTTCCCAGAGAATTTTCCCATTTTCACTAATCGGATTGACAGGGGTATCTTCATCCACCCATTGCCCTTGGCGATCGCCATAAACTGAATAACTTCCCGTATAAATAATTTGTTGAAGTTGGGGAAGTTTAGGTAAAATAGAAACTAAAGTTTCAGCCACTTTTAAATAAGTTTGTCGATAAACATGGGCTCCTTTTGCCCCAATACTCAGAAGCACAACGTTTTGATTTTGTAAGATTGATAATAACCCTTCTGCATCATCCCCTCGAATTACGGCAACCCGATTTGCAACGGTTTTTAACCTTGGAACTCGTTGGGGGGTTGTTGTTGTGGCTGTTACATCTAATCCTAATGTTTGATTCCAGTATTGGGCGACTGCGGTTCCCACATAACCACAGCCTAAAATGGTAATATTCATTGTTATTTTGGATTCAGGCACATTTTCATAGATTATACAGTAGGAATGTGCGACCAACCTCTATTATTCTCCTAAATTCATCTGTCCTCGAAATCCGGTAAAAATTCGACTCCCATCTTTGAGAATATGAATTTCCATTTGATCCGATGCCCAATTTAATTGATCATTCAATTGAGGATTAAAAACATGAACTCGCTGATTTCGAGAGGAAACCAAAGAATTCGGATCATGAATGGCTAAAGATTGGACATAAGGCCCATCAATTAATAAATCCAATTCTGCTAATAATTCTTCAGCATGAGGGGGAGCTTTTGTGGGGGATTTTAACTCTTCTAAAGTAAACCCTGTAAAAGACATAATATTCAATCCCTTTGCTTTTAATAATTTAGCAAGTTGAGCTAAATTTTGCGCTTGCCAAAAGGGTTCACCGCCGGAAAACGTAACGCCTTGGTTACGAGGATTGCTTAAAATTTGTTCGGCTAATTGTTGGATAGAAATAATTTGATTGGGTTCATAAGACCAAGATTGGGGATTAAAACACCCCGGACATTCTCGCAAACAGCCTTGCACCCAAACCACCGCCCGAATACCAGGGCCATTCACTTCTGATTCATCCACATAACCCATAATATTAAGGTGATCGGCGGGAATTGATAGATCCGTTGGCGGTAAATTTTTTGTTGTATTCATATTGATAATTTCAACCTTTTACTGGTTCTAATTTAGTAATGCTTTTTCAAAAAATGCAATAAATTAATAAAGTTTTCAAGTTTGATTAATGTCTTGCCATTCTAAAATCACGGGATAAGGAATTGTTAAAGATTGCGATCGCTCTTTTAAAGGTAATATTAATTCTAGCTTTCGATAGGTTAACAATTCCGGTAAAATATTTTGAAGATCATATTCCCCCACATTGGGTGCCGGAGCCTTTTTAGAAAATTGATCAACTGCGTGAAAATTAATAGTATTTGAGGGTTTAATTTCTAAAGGTTGAGGATGTTCAAAATTAGCTTGATTGGGAAACCCAATTAGCCGCAAATGCACCTGTTTCGTTTGATGATCTGTCACTCGTTTAAATAAAACGACTTGCCAAGATTGACCCCTTTGATCTCGAAGGGAATGGCGAGATTGATAGAGTATTGTTTCAGGAGATTCTTGCTGTTTTCGGATTAAAGCTTGAGCAGAATTAACGAAAAATAAGTTGAATCCTAATGCAATTAAAACTAAGCAAATTATTCCTAATTTAAGTTTAGGAATAACCCAGTTAATCCAGTGTTTACTGATGAATAAAATTCTAAAATTCATGGTTTTTGTAATTAATCACAATAGGAAATATCACGGATTTAATGATTAAAAATCCGCTTTTAGCCGTCAGTCTCTAATTTATAATTAATTAGTTATATAATAAATTAATAGATTAAGTTTGTCAAGTTGCTGAAAACGCGGTTTCTTTGCCAATGCACAATGCAAGATGATGGGCAAAGCCCATCCTACTATGGTTAAGCTTGCTAATTTTTGATTAACAGATTACCATATAAGCATATAACTTTTAACTAAAAATTTTCACAACCCCTGAAACGTTAGGGGTTTTAAGCCATTGGAGGAAATATTAACGATGACAACACCATCAACGACTAATTTATCCGACCGACTACAAGCCATTGATGCAGTAACTCTAAAAGCGCTGTTAGACGAAGACCAAGTAACCTTAGTGGATGTGCGG
>JBMDYE010000617.1:0-9197 GCA_048595135.1 Planktothrix sp.
CTACGCCAGAACCAACGGTTACTCCTACTCCAGCACCAACGTTTACGCCAACTCCAGCACCAACGTTAACGCCAACTCCAGAACCCACGGTGACTCCGACTCCAGAACCCACGGTGACTCCGACTCCAGAACCCACGGTGACTCCGACTCCAGCACCAACATTAACTCCGACTCCAGAACCAACGTTAACGCCAACGCCAGCACCAACGTTAACGCCAACGCCAGAACCCACGGTGACTCCAACACCAGCGCCAACGTTAACTCCGACGCCAGCGCCAACGTTAACGCCAACGTTAACTCCGACACCAGCACCAACGTTAACTCCGACGCCAGCGCCAACGTTAACTCCGACGCCAGAACCCACGGTGACTCCGACTCCAGCGCCAACGTTAACTCCGACGCCAGCGCCAACGTTAACGCCAACGCCAGAACCGACACCGACACCCACACCAGCGCCAACCCCCACGCCAACGCCAACGCCTTCACCTGCGAGTGTGTTAGGGTTTAGTGCGGCTAACTTTAGTGTTCAAGAAGATGGAACTCCCATTGCAGTTGTGACCGTGAACCGGACGGGAGGAAGTAGTGGCATTGTCACAGCATCCGTAACTCCCAGTGATGGAACTGCAACGGTGACAGCAGACTATACCTCAACTCCTGTAACGGTTACGTTTGCTGATGGAGATATGGTGGCAAAAACGGTAACTATTCCGATCGTGAATGATACGGTTTTTGAACCGACAGAAACCGTGAATATAGCCTTAGCTATTACCGGAGGAACAGCGACATTAGGAACACAAAATACAGCCGTATTGCAAATTTTTGATAATGATCCGACCCAGAATTTAGACTTAACCAGCGCCACCTATTTAGGAACAACTGGAAATGATGCAGCGGCGGCTGTTGAAATTTCTCCGGTTGATAATAGTCTTGTTTTAGCGGGGAATTTTAACAATGTCGGTGAAATTCGACGGTTACAAAATGGCAATACTGCACCATTATCGAGTACACCATTAGGAGGTCTTGTTAATGATTTAGATGTGGATCGAGATAGTGGTGAAGTGGTGGCTGTTGGTGATTTTGGCATTAAAGTTTATGATCCCACTGCCAATACAGTTTTATGGTCACAACCGGGAACATTTAACCGAGTTGCGATCGCCAATGACGGGACAATTGCCACTTTAAATAATAGTACCGATACCGTTACCCTTTGGAATTCCACCGGAACTCAATTAGCATCAACCACCTTAAGCGGAACCAATGTTAATCCCGCAGATATTGCCATTCATCCTACCACAAAACAAGTGTTTGTCACGGGATATAATCAAATCAGTAGTATCTTACAAACCCCATTTTTACGAGGGTTTGATCCGTCCTTGAATTTATCTTTGAAAACCTGGGACTTTACGGCTTCTGAAGTCACCGGACAAAATTTAGGGGCAGATACACGGGGAGAAAAAATTACCTTTGGTAAAGATAATAATCTTTATTTCTTAGGACGAACCGACGGAGGAAATAACGTTTTTCAACGGAATGGTCAGGATATTACTCAACCCTTATCTACGTTAGTGAATGTTGATTCCTTTACGAATTTTTCCGGTGCAGGTGCAGGTGCATTTACATTCCATGCCAAAATTAATACTACAACCGGAAATATTGAACGGGGTCAATTTATTGTGACTCGAAACAGTTCCGGCGCGGCAAATAGTTTTACTCCGAATTCTATTACCGCTGATGAAGCAGGTAACGTTTATATTGGCGGTTCCTCTGCATTTCAATTGCAAAATCGTCCATCAAGAACCATTAATAGTCAACCCGTTGGAAGCTATAGCTTGGGAGAAATTGCCGTTTTAGGATTAACCCCTGATTATACCGTGCGGAAATTCTGGACTCCCTTAACCCAAACGGGAGATACGGATGGTTCCGCAGGGAGTGTGAATGGTTTTGCCGTTGGGAATGGTCGTGCTGCCATCTTTGGAACCATTACAAAACCTGCCGTTGCGACCACTTCCGGCGCTCTTAATCCTAACCCATTAGGAGGAAATGATGGCTATTTAGCAACTTGGGCAGTTTAACGATTTCCCATAACTCAGTAGAGGCGTTCTCGGTAGCGTCTCTACTCGGAAATCGGGAATCCGAGAAATCACGGATTTCAAGGGTAAAGAAAAATGCTATAAAATGCTTAGATTAAATTTTTCCTGTATTTTGAAATCCGTTCCAGTAGGGTAGATTACATCGATTGAACTTAAACCGCATTTCTACGTCTGTTAGTAAGAACTGAAAATTGTTCATTTAGCTCTAAATCCAATCCTATCCTCACACCCATTGGTTATGTTAAAGCATTCCTCTTTGAGATCTCGACTTTTTCACCATCGTCGTTGGTTCTATCCACTGGTTTCGATTACCATCACTTTAAGTATTGTTTTAGGTTCCAGTTATAGCAGTTGGGCAGTTCCCTTGGAAAGATTAATTTTTCGAGGCATTCAAGTGATCCAACTGTCGAATATCGGCCCCCGTCAGGAAGTGGCTCTCGGTGGACAAATTAACGAGCAGTTGCTCACAACGCAAGTTCGCCTCTACCGTAACCAAGAAGCGCAAGATTATATTAATCAAATCGGTCAACGATTAGCCCAAAGTAGCCGACGCCCGAATATTCCCTATACGTTTCAAGTGGTGGATGATGAAAATGTTAATGCCTTTGCAACGATGGGCGGGTTTGTCTACGTGAATACCGGATTAATTGCCGCCGCTTCCAATGAAGCCGAATTAGCCAGCGTCATTGCTCACGAAATTGGTCATATTGCTGGACGTCACGCCATTAAACAAATGCGCCAAACCGCCGTCGCCGCCGGAGTTGCCACCGCCGTTGGTATGGATGAAAGTACCTTAGTTAAAATTGGTGTAGAACTGGCGCTCAGTCGTCCCCGTAGTCGCGAAGCCGAATATGAAGCGGATCAAATGGGGATTGAAATGTTAGTGCGTTCCGGTTATGCACCGAGAGCCGCCCTTGATTTTATGGCAAAATTACTGCGAACAGGCGGTTCCCTTCCCACGATTTTAAGTACCCACCCCGCTACGTCTAACCGCATTGCCGCTATGCAACGGATGATTGATCCCAGTATTGCAGAAATTGGAGATGGTTTAGACTCCGCCTCCTATCGAGCCACCGTTGAACGCATTTTATCGTAATTCGTAGGATGGGCTTTGCCCATCTTCTTTTTTTGGATTATTTTAAATGACATTGCACAAATTTTTCGGCTAAAATATCTAAATGTTGCCACCATTTACCATTAGAAATAATCCAATTTCGAGACGGTAAATGTCCCATGGGAGCAGAACTTTTATACTCAATGCCAATATTCGGGTTACTGGGATTATACGTTAGCCAGCCCACCCGTTGACAAAATTTGCCATAATCTAACTCAACTTCTTGATAAATTTTAACTTGTATGCTTAATCCAAACTTTCCTTGACTATATTTTACCCAAAGTTTATCAAGGGTGATTAAATCTTGACAAGGAAGGTTTTCTAAATCTTTATAATGTAAATAAGATTGGCTAGATTTTCCTAACATTTTGCAGAGAAGCACCCAGGTTTCTTGATCCGCTTTTTTCCAATTTTTTTGATATAAAAACTGTTGTAATTGTGTATAATCAGCCCCCACCGATGATTTTAAATCATCATTAAATTTTGGAGATGAAAAAAACTGTTTAATTTTTTTGATTAATTTAGTGGGTTTAACACGCTTTAAAGGATTCGTTTTTTTAGCCGGTTGAGAACTTGGAACAATCTGAGCAATAGAAGTGTGATTAGTCAGGGAAGTTAACTGTTCACAACGTTTAATATCTTGTAAAACTTCCTCAGCGGATTGATAGCGTTGATTTAATTTATAATAAACTAATCGATCTAAAATATTTTGCAGGGGAGGGCTAATCGTTTGGGTCGGTTTTAAATATTGTTTCCATTCCCATTCATCCTGAGCATCATTATATAACTTCCAAGGGGAAATTCCTGTCATTAAATATAAACAAGTTGTGCCTAAACTATATAAATCCGTCGCGGGATAAACTTTCCCTCTGGTTTGTTCAGGCGCCATAAATTCCGGTGTCCCAATAATGGTTCCGCTTCCCACTAATCCTGAACCTGTTAATAGTTTTGCACCGCCAAAATCAATTAAAATAATTTGATTTTGAGGTTGATCTTGATTAAAATTAACGGGTTTAAATTCAATTTTTGACGTAGGTTGGGGGGTAGAAAAAGAAATGGTTTGTTTAATTTTTGCACTAATTTGAGCTTGTTCTTGATCCCCCATTAATAATGTTCCCGGACAGAGAGTTTCCGCTTCCGGTTTAATCATAGGTTGTGGCATTGGGGAAGGAGAAGGCGTTATTAACCGCCGCATAATATTGGCGGGTTTAATATCTCGATGAATAATATTATTTCGATGAATAAAATCTAAAATAGGGAGAATTTCTTTTAAAATTTGCCAAATTTTTGCTTCACTAAAAACGCCTTCTTCTTTGAATTCATCAAATAAGGTTTTTCCTTCAATATATTCTTGAATAATAAACAATTCTTGATTTTGTTCAAAATACGCTAATAATTGGGGGATTTGCGGATGTTTTCCTAACTGATCTAAACGGACTGCTTCTTGACGAAATAAACGAGTCGCCGTTTGATAACCATCGCCATTTTCATCTCTAAAAAAGAACTGTTTAACCACACAGTAAGGGTGAGAGGGAATTTGCTGATCAACAGCTAAAAACGTTCGACCAAAACCCCCTCGACTGAGGAGATGAAGAACTCGATAACGGTTTTGGAGTAACAGCGATGCACCACAACTTTGACAATATTCCGCCGAATCAGGATTTTCTGGGTGAGAACATCCAATGGTAAGGCAATAATTCATCGCAGTGGATTCAGGTTAGGGGGATGTTAAGCCGATAATACCATAGAAAATGGGCGATCGCTAGTCAGTTTTGATTCCTAACGATGCTTGACATAATGCCGCCACGAGTTGGCAAAATCCCTCAACTTCTGAACCTTCTGTAATATAGGTGGGTTTATGGGTTAATTGGTCTGTATACTCTAAAAGATTAGCGACTCCAACCGACTGAGGAAAATACTCAGAATTAAATAAAGTTTCATCGTTAGGACTATCGCCAATCGTGATAATTTGTTCAGAGGTTAAATTAGACCAATATTGTTGAATGACGTTTAATAATCCCGTTGCTTTATCTTGGCTTTTGGGTTTAATATGACCTTGAACGGTGCTATAAGTGAATCCCCATCCTAATTCATCACATAATTCGGTTAATAGTTTCAGGTCGGCTAAACTAACATTTTGCACATCAAAGGTTAAATCAGTTAGACGAAAATGGTTATCCGCAGAAGCGTTTAAATGGGGACATTGCACTTGCAAAATTTGAAAGGCTTTGATTAACTTTTGTCGATGTTCTGCTAAATTAAATAAAAAGGTGAGCAGTTGCGGATCATCCTGTTCAAAATTATAAAATACACCGCCATTTTCTGCGATCGCTCCAGCGACAGGAAGATAATGTTTTAATGCTTGTACCCATCCAGCAGAACGTCCGGTAATTAAAATAACCGGGATATTGGCATCTTTTAATTGCGTTAATGCTTGTAATAAATCTGGTGTAAATTTTCCCTGTTTCGTTAAGGTTCCATCGATATCTGTAGCGACTAAACGAATGGATTTTAAAGATTTTTCCTCAATGACTTGAGATAAGGGAATTAACGGCATAAATGAGAAAAATCTGAACCCGGAGGGAAGCCAAGCAACAGTGAATTTCCAGAAGAATTATAGAGTCATGATGGGTATAGCCCATCCTACTTGGGGACGGAGAGGGTGGGATTCGAACCCACGAGGAGCTTGCGCCCCTAACAGATTTCGAGTCTGTCGCATTCGACCAACTCTGCCACCTCTCCAATTGCTTTTTTATTATACCAGCACGGATACTGAAACTGAGTTTTTTAGGAAAAATCTTGATTTGAAGTCTTTAAAACAGAGAATGGCCCGTTTGGTCAAAATCTAAGGTAGTTTCAAAGCCTTCTGTTGGTGTCCAACGCAATGCACCATCGCGACCTGTCCAGAAAATGCGGGTGTTTTGTTGATTGAGGGACTCAACGGTTTTGGGGTCAATGGACTTTGAGGAGGCGATCGCTACTTTTGGTTTTAGCACCGATAATAATTCAGGGGTTAAGGATTCTCCCAACCACCACAACACATCAGTTGATCTAATCGTTTGATTTTGAATTAACTGTTGTTGAAGGGTGGGAGTTGTTTCCCCTAGTAACGTCCAACTTTGTTGACCAATTTGGAAGCGAACCACTGGGATTTCTGCATTGAGTAATTGCATTTTGACAGAACCTAACATCACGGGTTCATCGACGGAAAAAGGACGATAAGCACCCTGTTGGTCAGCTAATTTTTTTAAGAGGGTTTCATTGGTCACTTGATAGTTTTTTTTCTGAGTGGGATTTTCATAAAAGGTTTGTACAGGTGTGCTTTCTAAAATTGTAGGCCAACCAATACTTAATCCTAATTGGGGATGGGTTGCGACTGACCAATTAATTTGATTAATCCCTTGTGACCAAAGGAAGGGTAAAACTGTATATTCAGCCGTATTTCGGCTTCCACTATTAATTAAACTGACTTTTCCTTGCTCTTGAATGACTAAAATAGGTTCTTCAGAGGTAGCCAGAATTGTGGCTTGTAGTAAGTTTGTTTTGGTGTACCAAGCGGGAATTCCCACGATACAAATGGCGATGATGATCGCAAATAAAGCCGGAATTAATCCTTTTTGGGATTGGGAAAATTTGGCAGTTAATCGAGCGATCTTGAAATGCCAATACAGCCAGACTGATATGATCAAACCGTAGAGAATCAAAAGTTGAATTAAAGAAATATTGCCAATGGCGATCGCATTTCCCGGTAATTGACTAAAATATTCAGCTATTTTAATTAATCCTTGAATAGGATAATCCAACAGTTGAGCGATCAGACTGCCCAAATTCGGTACAAATAACCCCACTAAGGCACTAACCATTCCTCCTAACGTAATAATAGAAATTAACGGGGTACTAATAATATTAACGGGAATACTATAAGGCGTTATAATTTTAAAGATAAAGATTTGTAAGGGTAATGTCCAGATTGTAACCGCCAAAGGAACAGCAATTAAGGAGGCAAAAAAGGGCGGTATCCAATTGAAGAAACCCATCAGAGGGTTAACAGACACCATTAACCCTAATGTTGCTAAAAAGCTAAGTTGAAATCCTAAATCCCAAATCCAGGTTGGATTGACAATTAATAATAAAACTGCGACTAATAATAAAACGTTTAAAGGTCGAGTTTGGCGTTGTGTTACCAAGGAAATTAAGACCGCTAATCCCATTAAAGTGGCTCGAACCACTGACGGAGAAATTCCCGTTAATCCTAAATAAATTAATAACGTTAATGTTCCTAATGTAAAGCGAATTGAGGGGGATAATTTGGGGGTAATGGCTAAGATTACTCCTAATAAAAATGAAACTTGAAATCCTGATGCCGCGAGAATATGAGCGAGTCCAACTTGAACAAAAATATCGCGAAGATCATAAGGTAAATCCACCGCTAACCGTCCCAATACCATTGCACTGAGGAGGGAACCTTCAGGAATGTCTAAACCCTTGGCTTGAGCGCGCGCAATTCGTTGTCGAATTTTCCATAATCCCCAAGGAGGCGGTTGACTATCATCATGACTAATATAACGCCCTCGCAACCCCGCAAAAGACCCTTGTTGAGCCAGATAAGCTTGAAAATTAAACGCACCAGGATTAGAAGGAGATTGCGGTTTATATAAGGTTCCAGTAATGGCTAAATTTTCCCCTGGATATAACCCCGTTGCTTGGAGTAAAGGAACCGTCACATAAACATTTCCACTCACTTCTCGACTCACTGCAATCGGTTGATTATTATTCGTAATTTCATTAACTTGAGTGGCTTGAAACCAAAATTGTCCCCGTCCTGACCGGGTTAAACGGGGAAGACTGGTGACTTGTCCGCGAACCGTAATTAATAAATCTTGGCTATTTCCACTATTGACAATTAACTGGCTAATATCATTTTCAGCAGGCTGTGGCGTTCTGAACTGAAGATAAAGACTAGCAAAAAAACCGATAAAACCGATGGCTAACCAAACCCAATAGGGAACTTTCGGACGGGGAATTTTGGGGATTTGGCTGGCAAATTCTACCGGGTCAATGGGGATATCGAGGGGAATATCTTTGTTTTTTGTAAAGCGTTTAATTCTCGCTTGACGATGTTGTTTTTGTTGATAAAATTGTTTTAAGGCTGTGGCGATCGCTAAACTCAATCCTAATCCTAAAATAACATACTGTCCCCCAGGAATTCCTTGAGAAAGTAAGCCGATAATATAAGTTAAAGCTAAAACAAACCCGATTTTTTGACTCATTGGATTTTAGAGTTTAGATTTTGGATCTAGGCTAAAAATCTAGATCCAAAATTTTGATCATCAGCTAGTAAGACCAACCCGTTTAGAGGGAAAGCCCCAGTTGTAACCCAAAGAAACCATGAATTAACATTAAACCCAGGGCAACGGTTCCAATATAAGCATGAGTTGCTCTTAACCCTTGGGAATCTTTACCAAATCCTGTAAAAGCAATGATGCCATTGGTGAATAACAATCCAATTAACACCGTTCCTGTCCAGAAGTGAGAACTTTCTAAAATCGGCTGTCTTTGCATCACTAAGGACAAAAGACCCCCCGTGTATCCCAAGGTGATAAATAACGTCATTAATGGCGCGAGTTTGCGGTGGTCAGCACGACTTTTTAACGCGGCTTCTTTATCCTGCTCTTGAACAAGGCGTCCGCGCCATCCCGTCCAACCCACGAAACTGCCCATCGCTAAAATCACAATTCCCATCATTACCGGGTGTCCCCAGTGAACAATCGGTTCAGGAACGTTCAATTGCCGAAAGATTTCAGCAATCGGTTCTAACAGTTCAGTCAAGTTCATGGGTTCGTTCTCTATCTCTAAGTATCGTTAGGGTGATCCAATCCTCAAAATAGTTTAGGACAAAAGGGGACAAGGGGACAAGAAAGAGCGGGGGGAGCGGAGGAGGCGGAGGGAGCGGTTGGAGCGGTGGGAGGGGTGGGAGCGGTGGGAGCGGGGGG
>JBMDYE010000618.1:0-19631 GCA_048595135.1 Planktothrix sp.
GGAAGTAATCCTAATAAGGTAACTTCCAACCAAAGGCGAGGTTGAGTGGTATTTTTAATTTGAACTTCACTTTCTCGTAAATGTTGTTGACCTGCTAAAATTAACCCATTACTCCAATTTTTTTCTTTGACAAATTGACATAATCTTTCCCAAGTAGGTTGGGTTAAAGAAACTAAATCAGAACGATTTGGGGCTGCTTTAGCAATTAATAAATCTCGATAAAATCCCGCTAAATTTTGTAAAACAATTAAAGGTTCTCGTCCTCGGTTTAAGAGATGGCGAGTACAATCTAAAACGGCTGTTGTATGGTTAGAGGCGATCGCTTCTAATAAACTCATTAAATCGCGTTCAGGAACAGCCCCGACTAAATCCCAAACTTTTTCAACCGTCACTTCCCCTGATAATAAACTTAACTGATCGAGTAAACTTTCCGCATCTCGTAATCCGCCTTGGGCAATTTGCGCCACCATTGCAATAGAATCTAACGTAATATTAATATTTTCTTTTTCAGCAATATGTTGTAAATGTTGAATCATGGCATCCAACGGAATGCGCCGAAAATCAAACCGTTGACAGCGAGAAATAATTGTGGGTAAAACCCGTTGAGGATCAGTCGTTGCTAAAACAAAAATAACTCGATCCGGCGGTTCTTCTAAAGTTTTTAATAACGCATTAAATGCTGCCGTACTTAACATATGGCAGTTATGAACTAAAAGCCCATTAGCGACGAAATTATGATGATCTTCTACTTCAATATCATAAACTTTAGCAATTTCCCCGGCTTGAACAGATACCACTGTTTCTAAACTTGTATTCCATTGACGGGATTGAATACTGTTCAAAGTCTGACAGCCATTTTCTAGTGACTTCAGCACCCAAGGCAATCCGGTAGTAAAGTTGACCTGACTTTGCTTTTGTATAGAATTGCACAGTGGCAGGATATCCTTTTGCGGTGAGCCAAACTGTGGACTTAGCCAAGAAATGTACGGTTCTTTTATCCCAAATTCCGTGTCCTTTTCTGTAAGGATGTTTTTCCCAGTGAGTTTGAATACTTTGAAGTCCTCTACCTTTTTGTTGAAGAAATTGGGGAACATCCAGTTTTTCTCCACACCCACAGGCACAGAAAGGTTGAATAACTTCTGCTTGTTCCATGATGACATCCAAGTTATAGGATTTTTTGCCATAGGCATTTCCATAAAATTGATGTCCTCTGGCAAATCTTCTGATTCTGCCATCAGTCCCCCATTTGTAAATGAAGGTTCCACACCCACATTCACAGGGGATAATATCTTCATTCCTTCTCTGACGTTTTTGGCTTCTATCCATCCTGTTTCTGTTCTCAACAAATGATTACCTGTACATCTAATTTCGCAATTATTTGTTTTAATAATCAGTGTAGAACGTTCTCCTTGATCTAACCATCGAAGAACTTTTTTATATTCCCAAATTTTTTGATCTTCATTATAACTTAAAACTTCTTTTCCTTTCAATTCGGGTTGATCAATTCTGATTAGTCCGTCACGGGTCTGAACTAAACTATCTCCGGTTAAACATTCATCTATGACATAAACTTTATAACGACATTGAACGGGGGCAAATTGCGATCGCTCAATTAATTCTCGAATATTATCAACCCCCGTATTACTGGCGGCATCAATTTCAATTACATCTAAAGTTGAACCATTGGTAATTCCTTTACACACCTCACAAATACCACAAGGGGTGGCGGTTGGCGTGGAACTGGCCAAACAATTCAATGATTTTGCTAAAATTCTCGCGCTGGAGGTTTTACCTGTTCCCCTCGGCCCCGTAAACAGGTATGCTGGAGCAATACGTTGAGACTCGATCGCATGGGTCAGGGTGGTGGCGATCGCATCTTGTCCCACGAGATGAGCAAAAGTTTGGGGACGATATTTGTGGTGTAAGGGTTCGTAACTCACAACGGGACACCAAAAGCAATGGAAAGGGAAGCACTGTTAGCTAGAATAGCAGTAGGGTCAAGAATAAACCTATTAAAATCCAAACTTGTACTTTAGCATAATCATAGGAGGATTTTGATCATCAGGATGCCCAATTCTAGAGTCTGTTGCAGAGGAGAGGTAAGTTCCATCTCGGCTGTTTAACCTTCTTTAACTGTTAACAGATTCTTTAAAAAATCCTCAACAAGTCAATGGAATCTTGAATCAGTTCAAGTCATACAGAGTTATGATCATAGCATCAGGGTTTTCTCATTCTTAAAATCTTCTGAGCGCAATTTGTTAACCTTAAATGTTTTCAAATGCTTTCAGAAAAAAAATCAGAATATCAACAGCCATAGAAATTGGATAATGTAGGATTGTTACAATACTTAAAGACTCTGTTTTAACCCTCGGTTCCTTCTTCTAGTTTTTTGAATAGGATTTAACCTTTTCCCTAAATCATCTCAATCAATTTTACAGCCTATTTATTATAGCTTATGTCTAATCAAATTGTTCTGATTCAACCCTGGATTGCCGCAGCATCCCCAAAACCCCCTCATAAAGCAGCAACCGCTAAAGCGTCTGGTGATTTGATCTGGATGGGAGCTTCTGGTGTTTTATTGCTCTTACTCCTGGGGTTGGCAGTGGTTTCTCAACTCAAAATGAAGAGTTTGAAGAAACAACTAAATACAGAAATCTTTAGGAATAAAGAACTACAAAAGAAATATAAATTAGCTGTTGGGACGATTGCCAAAATGGAGAAAAATCCCGATTTAATCCACTCTAGGGAATTCAACTTAGATTATCTGCGGATGCGGATGGCAGAGGATGTATTTCACTATGCCATTATTGTTCAAATTAAGATGAAAGTAAAACAACAAATTTCTATAGCCTTACGTCCGACTCAAGCCGCGGTTGGAGAACAAAGTAATGCCGGAAATGCTCGTCAAGTTGATTCTCTGTTTGATGTAGAATATGAAACGGGGATTGCGGGAGATACGAAAAAGCGAGTTTTATTTAGAATTCAAATTCGCCTCATGAAATTACCCACTCAATCCACATCAACCACCATTAATGAAATTATTGATTGTTTGGAAACTTATTTAAGTCCCACCGATGAACATGATAATTGGCAACCGACCATTCAAGGTCGAATTGTTCATATTGAATGGGATCAAAAAGCAAAACCTACTCCTTTATTAGTGCTTGAACAATCCAATGAAGGGGTGAATGTTACGTTCCGTACCACCCGACAACCGGCTGTTAAATCTAAGCCTAAAGCTTCTCCTGCTGAAGAAACAACGCAAGGAAAAGTTTCAGGAAAAACATCAGGAAAAACAGGAATAACTTCAGGAAAAAAACGGAATAAATAAAAATTACTCCTCTTTTTTTGATCCGGGAACAAGTTTAGGAATTTTAGAACCATGAGCTTGCTAACGCCTTTAGAATTAACGATTGATTTAACGGATGAGCAATTTTTTCAGCTTTGTCAGAAAAATCGAGCGTTAAAATTTGAGCGCACCGCATCAGGAGTTTTAGTCATTATCTCATCAACCGAAGGAGAAGCAGGAAGACGCACTAAGCATTGATCCAAAATTATTGGCACTGTCATTCTGAAATGTTGCGATCGCGGAATGAAGAATATAGCCCTGATCAGTCGGCAATTTATTGAGTTTGACTGCTTATTAAAATAGCAACTCAATTGGAAAATTGGAGTAGCCAAACGAATCTCGGAGAAGCGTTTGATTCTTCTACAGGGTTTAAACTTCCCAATGGTGCAGATCGTTCTCCCGATGCGTCTTGGGTTAGATGCGATCGCTGGGAAGCATTAACCCCCCAACAGCGAGAACAATTTGTACCCTTATGTCCTGATTTTGTTGTTGAATTACGGTCAAATAGTAATCCTTTAAAAAGTCTACAGGACAAAATGAAAGAATATCGAGACAATGGAGCAAAATAAAGGTTTATTAAAAACATCTACTAACAGTAACATTTTCTATCAATAACGCTCATAGATCGATTTACATTCCCAAAATAGTCCAGGCCCTACGGTCAATAGTTGCTGAGTCGGCATAAATAATTCCCAATAGGTCAACCCAGAATCATCTTGCAAATCAGGCTCTAAAATCAGTTCGTAATCTTCCTCAAAAACTAGAGTCAGACCCATATTATTAGTAACAAATGCAAGATTAATCAATTTTTTGTTTTCCAATTGTCGTAAAACTTCTTTAAGAGCATCTATTTGGGGCTTATATCTTTCTGCATCTATATTAACTTGTAATGAATCAGTTAAAACTTGCTCTTTTTGCTTTAATATCCAAGAGGTTGCCCTTGTACAAAATTGCCAACTTCCCTTGTATAAATGGGCTAATTTAGGGTGAGTATAGGCAGACATTTCACCAAAGTCTAATTGCAATTCATCCCCATAACTAAATGTTACCTGATGACAAATTTCTCCAATCATCGATTTAGTAATTACTAAAATGATTTCCTCTATATTAGGCTGTAAATTAGAAAGAGATGTCTGAGTCACCATTTAGATATCCCCTAAAAATTCTTGAGCTTTCTGGCGAAGTTCAGCATAGGTAAAATCACCTCTAGAGTTTAAAGTTCCACCATTACCAGTTCTCTTTTCTTCTTCGAGAAATATACCGAAAGCCTTCCTTTCTTCGCCTGTCATATTAAATTCTTTAGCAATCGCATCAACCTGTCTTAGATCATATTTTCTCCCCATCAAGATTAATTAATCTTCTACAACATCAAACAACACTGTTGTCATATAATAATTAGCCCAATCTTGACCAAAGGCTTTTTCTAACACCCGACGGGTTTTGTCGTTTTGTTGTTGTTGGGTACAGTAATGTTTTTGACCTTGAGCTATTTCAACTTTTCGTTCTGCTGAAACGGGGGTTTGAGCGATCGCATATTGACAATGAACCGCCAAATAATGAGTCACGACCTCTAAAAACTGACCTTCTTCTTCAACGGTTGTCGGTCGAATAAATAAACAAAATTCTGAAAAAATATCGCCCCAAGTTGGAATTTCACGAGGGTGAGAAAACTGTTGTCCGGGTTGCGTTTGTAATTGAGATTGATAACTTTCGGGTAAACTTTTATCAAACCGAGTCGTCGATAAATCCACAATAGCGGCGCTAATTTGCCCTCGTCCCCCCACTAAATCCGTCCCAAACATCGGAATATCATATTCTACTCTGGGAAACATCACACAATGCAAAATATCTAAATTTTGCCCAACTTTTGCCAACTCCAAATGCAGCTTGCGGAATTGTCGAGTTTGGAAACACTTATTTTCAATCGTGAGTTTTTCGCCTTCGAGTTTTCCTTCCACATACCCTAAATCTTCTGGTAGGTTGTAGGGTTCCAAATCCAAGTATTGTGTCCAACTAACTTCAATTTGGTCAGCGAGTTTACGGATGAGGGGGTGTTGTTGCTCTCGAATCGACGAAATAGACGGTTTCAACATTCCAGAAAGTCTCTTATTGCTGGATCATATTCCAGCATATCAGTTTAGGATCAAGAATGATTGACTCGCGCCTCATAAGGAGACTCGTTGTATGTTTGGTCTAGGATGGCCGGAAATAGTAATTATTTTAGGAGTTGCCGTGATCATTTTCGGCCCCAAAAAGATTCCTGAAATTGGCAGAAGTTTAGGTCAAAGCTTAAAAGGCTTTAAAGACGAACTCTCTAAACCCTCAGAGCCTTCTGATACAGACGAGGATAAGTAGCAGGACAAGGGGACAAGGGAGCGGAGGGAGCGGAGGGAGCGGAGGGAGCGGAGGGAGCGGAGGGAGCGGAGGGAGCGGAGGGAGCAGGGGGAGCAGGGGGAGCAGGGGGAGCAGGGGGAGCAGGGGGAGCGGAGGGAGGAGGAGAAGATAATTCTTCTTTTTCCTGTTGCCCATTGCAAGAGTGCCCATTGCAAGAGTGCCTATTGCAAGAGTGCCTATTCCCTTAATTCTTAATTCTTAATTCTTAATTCTTAATTCTTCTTACAGTCCTGTCACTTGAGAGGTTTGGAACCCTTGAGGTGAGGAATTATAAGTAGATTGCTGGCTATTATTGGTTGACTCAGGAATGGGATTACGCGCTTCAATTAATTTAATCGCGCGACTGACACTTTCGGGTAAAATCACCACTAAAGCACCAGCAGGAGCGCGATCCAAAGCCGTATTAACCGCTTCGATTTCATTCAAAATTGTTTCATACTTAACACGGGGATCAGGAACCTTGCCTAACACCTGTTCAATCCCTTGACTAATCAAATGCGCCGCCGAACCCCGTTCTCGTCCGCGATTATCGTCATCTTCTTTAACAATAATTTCGTCAAAGATATCCGCCGCTAACCGCCCCAAGGTCATGAAATCTTCATCCCGGCGATCGCCTGGGCCACCCACCACCCCGATCCGATGTCCGGGCCAGTTTCTGACAAACGCCCCCAACGCCATATAACTCGCCGGGTTATGGGCATAATCAATCAACGCATGATATTTGCCCATATTAAACAAATTCATCCGCCCTGGGGTTTGAGCGGTTGAAGCCGTAAAGGTCGCGAGTCCTGCCCGAATATGCTCAATTTTCACTCCCTGAGCAAAAGCAGCTAAACAAGCCGCTAACGCATTCGCAATCATAAACGGAGCGCGTCCGTTCATCGTCACCGGAACGTTAACAGCTTGTTCAATTCTCAGCGTCCAATCCCCTTTCAGAATTGAGAGATAGCCATTTTCATAAACGGCGGCTAACCCCCCCGCTTCCGTATGTTTGACCACAATTTCGTTATCGGGGTTCATGGTAAAGTAGGCGATCTGGGCTTTCACCCGTTCTGCCATTTGTGCCACCAATGGGTCATCCGCATTCAGAACCGCATAGCCTTTAGGGGTCACGACCTCAGCCACCACACTCTTAACTTTTGCCATTTGTTCAATGGTGTCAATATCCCCCAATCCCAAGTGATCGGCAGAAACATTTAACACCACCCCCACATCACAGGAATCAAAGCCTAAACCCGCCCGTAGAATCCCGCCGCGCGCACATTCTAAAACGGCTGCTTCCACCGTTGGGTCGCGGAGAATCAGTTGGGCGCTTTGGGGGCCTGTATTGTCTCCGGGTTCGGCTAAATGTTCCCCAATGTAAATGCCATCAGTGGTGGTATAACCCACCGCCAAGCCCGTTTGTTTCATGATATGGGCGAGTAAACGGGTGGTGGTGGTTTTGCCATTGGTTCCCGTAACGGCTAAAATCGGGACGCGGCTGGGTTGACCAGGGGGGAACAACATATCCATCACCGCCCCTGCGACGTTGCGGGGTAAGCCTTCACTGGGGGCAACGTGCATTCTAAATCCAGGGGCAGCGTTGACTTCCACAATCACCCCATCTACTTCCCGCAGGGGTTTGGAAATATCCGGCGTCACCACATCAATTCCGGCGATATCCAAACCGATAATTTTGGCAATTCGGGAGAACATCCAAACATTATCGGGGTGAATTTCATCGGTACGGTCAATGGCAATCCCTCCGGTACTCAAGTTAGCGGTGGCCCGTAAAAAGCAAATCTCGCCTTCCGGTAACACGCTCTCTAAAGTACAGCCTTTTTCTGCAATCATCGACAACACGGTTTTGTCCACGACAATCCGAGTCAGGACGTTATCATGGCCGTCACCTCGCCTGGGATCTTGGTTGGTTTTATCAATTAGTTCCTGAATGGTGGATTTGCCATCACCAACGATATTAGCCGGAACCCGTTCGGCGGCGGCGACGACTTTACCATTTACTACTAAGACCCGATGATCTCGCCCCGTGTAGAATCGTTCTACAATCACGCTGCGGGTTTTGGAGGCGTTACTGGCTTCATCATAGGCAGCGGCGGCGGTTTCCCACTTGGTAATATCCAGGGTAATGCCTCGACCATGATTTCCGTCTAAGGGTTTAATGGCGATGGGATAACCCCCGACTTCCTCAATGGCATCTTGCAGTTCATCAAAGTAGCGGATGACGGTTCCTCTGGGAACTGGCACCCCGGCATCGCGGAGAATTTGTTTGGTGCCTTCTTTATCGCAAGCTAATTCGACGGCTAAAACTCCAGTTTGGTTACTGAGGGTCGCTTGAATCCGTTTTTGATAAATGCCATAACCAAACTGAATCATGAAGCGAGCGCTCATTTGTTGCCAAGGAATCTCTCGTGCTTCGGCTTCTTTGACAATCGCTTCTGTACTCGGCCCCAGAGAGGCTTGGGCTTTGAGTTCTTTGAGGTCTTCGAGATCTTGGGTTAATTCTTCTTGGGAATAACTTCCTGTATCAACGATACTCTGGCATAAACGAACCGCGGCTCTGCCTGCATAACGTCCTGCGTGTTCATTTTCATACTCAAAAACCACCTGGAAAATCCCTGGTGTCGAGGTTTCACGGGTACGGCCAAATCCGACGGGCATTCCGGCTAACTGTTGCAGTTCTAGGGCAACGTGTTCAATAATATGCCCCATCAAGGTTCCCCGTTGCACCCGACTTAGGAATCCTCCTCTCACCCCAGGTGAGCAGTGATGTTCGATTAAGCTGGGGAGGGCAGCCGTTAACCCTTCATAAAAGCCTGGAATATCTGAGCTATAGCGTTCGTTGAGGTCTTCTAAGTCCAGACGCATCGCGATTAAGTTATGGCGTCGGATGCTCCAATAGTTGGGGCCACGTAAGGTCTGTATTTTCAGAATCTTCATATCCGTGTGAGTCCGTGATGCAGGAATTTTCCAGGGTGATAGTCCGCTTTATTCAATTTCAAGCTGATAGGAACTTGTAAACTGTTCACTGTGAACAGTCACCAGTCACTGGTGACTGGTGACTGTTCCTTAATTCTTAATTCTCTCTGATTTACACACTTGGTGCGGGGCTGGGACGGCGGGAACGTAAATTATATTGATCACCGTAGGACAAAATATGCACGCGCAGGTTAAACACACTGAGGGGATCAGTTGCACCCACATTGGCTAAGTTTGTGTAGGACATTTCATGGGTATCCACAATCGTCACCGTTCCTTTCCCGACGACCCGGAGTAGACCCTCGGCTTCAAATAACGCACAGGTATCTTCATCAATGCCAATTCCAATTTTCTCAGGATGAGCCGCAATGGCACTCACGAGGCGGGCCATCCGGTTCCGGTTATGGAAATGCTGATCGACGATTAGCTCCGGCAGAATATCTAATCCGGTTGCCATATCCACTAAGGAACGGTTCGGAGATTCCCCACTGCCACCGCCTGCAATCATGTGATGACCCATCACCGCCGCTCCGGCACTGGTTCCAGCGAGCGCTAGCCTACCTTGGCGCGCCGCAATCCGAATTTTTTCCATCAGTACGGTATCGGCAAGGAGACTGTATAAACGCAGTTGATCCCCCCCCGTCAGGAAGACTCCGGTGCAGGTTTCTAAATAAGTGTGCCATTTTGGTTCTTCACAATGATGGCGCTCGCGAATATCAAAGATTTCAATAGATTTAGCACCCATTTCCTCAAAGATTTTCTGATATCTCTCCCCTTGAATCACAGGTTCACGGGAAGCTGAGGGAATGATCGCAATCTGGGCGTTGGAAGCACCAGCCCGGTGAAAAAACGTTTGCAGAATCTCACGTCCATGAACTTTATCTTCTGCTCCACCAATAATCAGGATGGAAGTTTTGGTTTGTTGGGGAATCATCTGTTCAAGGGCTTGAGATGTCAACTGCTGCATAGTGTATCTCCTAGCAATGAGCATGGGTTGAAGTCAGGGGCTTCTTTGACCACCTACGGCTTGTTAGAAACAGTTGTCCAGGGCAGTTAGGATTATCAGTACAGATCACGTTAACCAGGGGAGAAGGTTGTGATTTGATCTCCTGTTTCCCAACCGCAGTAATCACATCGCCCACTTCTACCCTCTGCTGAAGGATTTTGACCTGTGGTTTAACCCGCTCTGGCTAACACCTGTACAAACACACCAAACGCCAAGCCTTGCTGGCATCAAATCGCCTTGGATCATGAGCGCAACCTCCAGATTCGGCACGGGACAGCACTTGTTGCTTGTCTTGACAGCGTTGTACTGGATTTAGCCACTTCTCTTCTGTTACAATCCGACTGTTCCGGAACGGGTGGTTGCAAAACGGCCGGATTGGCTGGTCTCTCAATGCGAAGTTAGGCTGGAACCCTTCGATTGTTGGGGAATGAGAATTGGCTTTTAGATGTTGCATTCAAGTGAATCGGCTTTGACTGAATTCCCCGTGCATCCTCAACTCGGATTCTAGGAATTCTTTTTCAGGTGGTTGAGCCTTGTCAAAAAAAGCTTCCCCATTTTAGTATATTTTAATACTAATTAAGAAATATTTAAGTTTATGGACTATCATATAGCATTACACCTCCTGTGCAAGTTTTTTCCTTAAAATTTTTTAAGCTTAAAGGTGATCAAGTTTTAAATCTGTGCGCTTTGACATCATTACTCTATTTCCTGATTGTTTCGCCTCTCCTCTGAGTTCTGGGTTGCTTGGAAAAGCCCTCGCTAAGGAGATTGCCACTGTCCATTTTGTCAATCCTCGTGACTTTGCAACGGATAAGCATCATCGCGTGGATGATGAACCTTATGGGGGAGGGGTGGGAATGGTTCTCAAGCCAGAACCTCTTTATGCCGCCATAGAATCTGTCCCTATTTTCCCCCGTCGAGAAGTAATTTTTTTGACTCCCCAAGGGAAACCTATGAATCAAGGGGTATTCCGTGATCTAGCCCAAAACTTTGATCAGCTTGTGCTAATTTGTGGCCACTATGAGGGTATTGATGAACGAGTCATGACCTTAGTCACCCGTGAAATCTCTTTGGGGGATTTTATCTTAACGGGGGGAGAAATTCCAGCACTCGCCTTGATTAATGGGGTGATGCGTTTATTACCCGGAACGGTGGGCAAAGAACAATCTTTACAAGCAGAAAGCTTTGAAGATGGATTACTCGACTACCCTCACTATACTCGACCTGCGGAGTTTCGCGGAATGCGCGTTCCAGACGTTCTGTTATCGGGAAATCATGCAGAAATTGCCCAATGGCGTAGACAACAGCAACTTGAACGCACTCGCGAACGTCGTCCCGATTTATGGAACACCTGGGAACAGAACCAGAGCTAGGGGGCAAGGAGAGCAGGGGGAGCAGGGGGAGCGGAGGGAGCAGGGGGAGCAGGGGGAGCGGAGGGAGCAGGGGGAGCGGAGGGAGATAATTCTTCTTTTTCCTATTGCCAGAGTGCCTATTCCCTATTCCCTATTAATTCTTAATTCTTAATTCTTAATTCTCGTAATGCCTATGAAATTGGATACCCCAGAAGAATATATTCAAGCTATTGATAGAGCTTTAAATCAGGGGAATTTTCATCAAGCGAAAATCATCTCTGCCGAAGCTGTTCAATTGTACCCTGAACATGAAAAAATTAAACGATATGTTCGGGTTTTAGCCTCCCATAGTTTGCCATTTTATCAGTTAACTTCTAACAAGGATACTGTTATTAATTTGAATTGGGTCATTCAACATCGCCACAACTATCGAGGTCGATGGGTGGCGTTAGAAAAAGGTCATTTGATTGCCCATGCCAATTCGGTAGATGAACTATTGGAACAAGTCGGCCAAGAACGAATGAATAATTTATTTTACACTATTGTTTACTAATTTTTTAGAAAAGAAATAAATTATCTTTTAAATTTTGTTCCTAACTCTCAAAATTGAGTTGAAGAAAGTCGTTCTATCTTTCAGTTTATCTATTGCTGTAAATAACTCTATCTTATGGTAGAAGGTAAAGTCAACGCATAACGATAAAGTAGTGTTTAGCCAGTGATTAAACACTAAGGAGTAATGTATGGCTTCTACAGAAAAACGGGGATTTGCTTCAATGGATCAAGAAAAGCAGAGGGAAATCGCGAGTAAGGGTGGAAAAGCGGCTCACGAATCAGGACGCGCCCATGAATTTACACCGGAAGAAGCAAGAGAAGCAGGTCGTAAAGGTGGGAAAGCCGTTAGCCAAAATCGGGAACACATGGCTGAAATAGGACGTAAAGGCGGACAAAATAGCCATAAAAAAAATAAAGATAAAAATAAAAATAATGACCAAGAAGAATAATTTTCTCTGGTTCTTTTTCCTCCCTTTAGATCAGATTCCGAGTCTTTAATAAAACACAAAGCTTCTGTCTAAAGTTCGTTTTAACTGTGCGGATTTTCTCATTCTGCTAACCTATTTTAAATTTTAGAGTCTGACTCTTTTTTTCTGAATAAAAATTAGGGTTGTACTCAAATCTATTTATCTAAAATTTAAAATCGGTTGCTGAGTCTTGATAACCTCAATCCTTATTTATAAATTTTTACTCCAACAGAGAATAAATTAAACTCTGTTGGAGTTTGATTTTAGAACCGAAAAATCTAAGTTCTAAGATCAGTTTGCTTTTTGCAAGGGAAATTCCAATAATTCTCGCTGTTCTAAATAGCGTTGAGCGACTCTTCTCGCTAAATTTCGGATTCTGCCAATATAGCGAGTCCGCTCTGTGACGGCGATTACGCCTCTCGCATCTAATAAATTAAAGCTATGAGAACACTTGAGAACGTAATCTAAACTCGGTAAAACTAAGCCTTTTTCAATCAATTGTTCGGCTTCTTGTTCATACAAACCAAACAAAGTAAACAATAATTCTGGGTTAGACGCTTCAAAATTATAGGTACATTGTTCAATTTCCCCTTGGAGGTGGACATCGCCATAATTAATCTTGTCTGTCCAAGCAATTTTTGTCATCGCATCGACATTTTGTAGATACATGGCTAGACGTTCTAAACCATAAGTGATTTCAATGGAAACGGGACGACAATCTATACTTCCGCATTGTTGAAAATAGGTAAATTGAGTAATTTCCATCCCATCTAACCACACTTCCCAACCGACACCCCAAGCGCCTAATGTGGGAGATTCCCAGTTATCTTCGACAAAGCGAATATCATGATCTTCAGGATGAATTCCTAACAATCTCAGAGAGTCTAAATATACTTCTTGAATATTGTTTGGAGACGGTTTAATCAGAACTTGATATTGATAATAATGTTGAAAACGGTTTGGGTTTTCGCCATAGCGTCCATCGGTGGGACGGCGACAGGGTTCTACATAAGCCACCGACCAGGGTTCAGGGCCAATGGCGCGTAAAAAGGTGTGGGGGTTCATGGTTCCCGCCCCTTTTTCAATATCATAGGGTTGAGCGATTAAGCAGCCGCGATCGCTCCAAAATTGATTCAGCGTCGCAATAATTGATTGAAAATTCACGGATTAATTGAGGTCTAACAGTTTTTCCGTTTCCTATCATAAGCTGTCGAGAGGTTTCCTGAGACGTTTCTACGGATTTTCGGTTCTCCTCTGAACAAATCACCTCACCACTGAATCAACGGTAAATTCTAGGTTAGAATTTTGTTCAATTTTAAATAAATTTACAGTTGACCCCAAAAACCCGGTTTCTCCGAGAAACGGGTTTTTTAGTCCCCACAATTAAGCATTTTTCCAGTAATTATAAGTTTCTAAACCAATGGCTGATTGTTCTTCTTGATAAATTTGACTTAAACCGTTAAACAAAGCTTGGCCATAGGTTTCTAACCCCAACAGCTTTAAACAAGTTAAGATTCGGGTTAACCGCAGATAGTTATGATTTCTCAGGTTAATCCATTGTTTTTTCCGTTCTGAATAATTATCGTTTTTAACAATTACTATTTTATTTGAATCATTAGAACTTAACGTTAAACCATAAAACCCTAACATTAATACCAGAGATTTTAACAGGTTTTGTTTTAATTCATAACTCGATCTAAAGGTTTGAATCACTTCTGGGGTCAACGTTGGTGCGTCGCGATTAAATCGGCTTTGAGCAATCAGGGGAAATAACCACTGAATATAATCATGAGTATATTCTAATTTAGCATAATCCCATTCCCAAATCTCATTAATTTTGCGTCCTCGATCATCAGCAGATAACCCAGAATAAAATAAAATGATTGGATTTTGAGTAGCAGCATTAAACGTCATCGTTTTAACTCCTTCAACTAAAAAGGATTAGAAATAATTCCCCAATAAGTCTTTTCAGAAGCGGGTATTCTTTAAGGGTAATAAGCCCTTTAGGGCTTACTACGATTGTTAGGAGTTTAAGTCTTTGTGGGTGAAGGGTTTTGCATCACTTCCTGAATAAGTTGCAACAATATGACCGTCACCAACAATTTGATATTTATAAGTGACTAATCCTTCTAACCCAACGGGGCCACGGGGGGGCATTTGTTGGGTACTAATTCCCACTTCTGCCCCAAATCCATAACGGAATCCATCAGAAAATCGTGTTGAACAATTATGGAAGACTCCCGCAGCATCCACTTGATTTAAAAAGGTATTGGCGGCTTCTTGATCTTCGGTAACAATGGCATCGGTATGACCTGAACCATAGGTATTAATATGAGCGATCGCATCTTCCAAACTCTCAACAATTTTAATCGATAAAATTAAATCGCTATATTCTGTTGACCAGTCTTCCTCGCTTGCGGGTTTGATATTAACAATTTCCCTGGTTTTTTCATCCCCTCGCAATTCCACATTTTTTGCTTGTAATGCGGTCACTGCTTCTAACAAAAATTGAGAGGCTATATTTTTATGTACTAATAACGTTTCCGCCGCATTACAAGCCGCCGGATATTGAGTTTTTGCATCTACAATAATCGGAATTGCTTTTTTCAGATCAGCCGCTTGATCAATATAAACATGACAGATCCCCTCAGCATGACCTAACACGGGAATCCGGGTATTGTCCTGAACAAATTTAACAAAAGAATTAGAACCACGGGGAATAATTAAATCCACATATTCGTCTAATTTTAATAATTCTAAAGTTTCTTCCCTTGTGGTTAACAGTTGCACTGCATCAGGATTAACGGCTGTTTTTGATAACCCTTCCCGAATTGCTTTTACTAACGCTTGACAAGAGTTTGTCGCTTCTTTTCCGCCTTTGAGAATCACCCCATTTCCTGATTTAATCGCTAACGCAGAAATTTGAATCACGGCTTCAGGACGGGCTTCAAAAATAACGCCTAAAACTCCTAACGGGCAAGTCATTCGTTTTAAAATTAAACCTTTATCTAATTCTCGATTAATTTGTATTTGACCAACGGGATCAGCTAATTTAGCAACATCTCTTAATCCGGCAATGGTGCTGTTTAATTTGGTTTGATCTAATTTAAGGCGATTATATAACGGTTTGGCGATTCCTTCCGCTTCTGCGACGCGACAGTCGGCTTCATTGGCGGCAACAATTTCTGATGCAGCGGCTTCTAACGCTTGAGCGATCGCTTCAATGGCTTGATTTTTTAGATCAGTAGATAATCCGCCTAATTTTTGTGCAGCAAGGCGAGTTTTTTGAGCTAAATCCGTTAAGGAGGTTGAGGAATTTCCAGTCACAGTCATCATTAAAATAAAGTCAAATTATCAAGTTTTACTTGATTGTTTATGGTTTTATGATAGCTGAGAACTGTGTCCAGATACACTCAACCAGAGAAACCGAGTTTCTTAACCTGAGAAACCCGGTTTCTAAGTCAAAATTAAGCAGCGATCGCTTCTTCGTAAGGCATAAAGGATTTTTTGGTAACGCCACAGATGGGACAAGACCAATCTTCGGGGATGTCCTCAAAGGCGGTTCCTGGGGCAATACCGGAGTCAGGATCGCCCATAACGGGATCGTAAATCATGGAACATTGACGGCAAATCCATTTACCACTGGTTGCTTTAGCCACCGCTTCGACCCCATCTAGGGATTTAAGCGCTTCGGTGTATTGGTTGGCGTGGTGGTGTTCGATGGAGGTGAGGAACCCGAAGTTAGAGGCAGCTTTACGGAAAATAGAGGCGTGTTCGAGAGATTCCGCTTGTTGTTCTTCAAATTCGGCGACGGCTTTATGATCTCGGTCTGCACGAGCTTGCTCGGCGAATTCGGGGTACATGGTGGTGTATTCGTAGGTTTCCCCTTCAATCGCTAATTCTAGGCAACGGGCGGCGATTTTTTTCTTTTCTTCGTCGGATAACGTTTCAGGGTCGCCGACGACTAATTCAGGGTGCATGAGGCGGAAATGGGCGAAAGCGTGTTCGGTTTCTTGGTTCGCAGTTTCCCGAAATAGTTTGGACAAATCGCTCATACCCAGTTTTTTGGTAACTTCTGCAAAGAATAGGTATTTGCGGTTAGCCATTGATTCCCCACCGAAGGCGGCTTCAAGGTTTTTGGCGGTTTGAGCATTCGATAAGTCCATTGTGTTCCCCTTGTGGTTTATTGTTGAGTTGTTACTATCTAAGAATAATTCTTAGATATGAGTTTGTCAATAGTCAGATTCTAAATTTTCTAAAATCGAGTTTTTTAAAAGACGGGTTATGATGTAAATGTTGAAATTTGGGAAAGATTATCGTTATGGAAGGTCAAACTCGGACAATGGAAATCACAGAACAGATGAAAGCCAAGGGGTTACGCATTACCCCCCAACGGTTTGCGGTGTATGCCAATTTGTTATCTCGTCAGGATCATCCGACGGTAGATGATATCCTTACAGAAATTAATCGGGAATTACCGATCGCTTCTAAAGCCAGTGTTTATAGTGCGTTAACGGTACTGAGAGAAGTGGGATTAGTGCGGGAAGTGCTGTTAGATGAAGGGGTGACTCGTTATGATGCCAAGGTAGAAGCCCACCATCATTTTGTTTGTGACAATTGCGGTCAAATCGAAGATCTCGATTGGCAAATCTTCGGACATTTACAAATGGCGCAACTCCCCCCAGGTTATCAAGTCAGCGCTTATGAAATTACCGTTAGGGGAAATTGCGATCGCTGTAGTTCCAAAGGGTGACAAGGGGACAAGGGGACAAGGGGACAAGGGGACAAGGGGACAAGGGGACAAGGGGACAAGGGGAGAAATTTCTGTTCCAAGAGTGCCCATTGCCCATTCCCTGTTTTTACCAAATTCTGAGATGATGAGAAGGCTAGGACTATTGACTAAGCCAGTAAGCTTTTATGCGAATCGCTCTTTTCACCGAAACTTTTTTACCCAAAATTGATGGGATCGTGACGCGACTGTGCCATACCGTTGAACATCTGCAACGGTTAGGAGACAAAGTTTTAGTGATTGCGCCACAGGGGGGAATAACAGAATATAAAGACGCTAAAATCTACGGGGTAGACGGCTTTCCTTTGCCGATGTACCCAGAATTAAAAATTGGGATTCCCCATCCTGGGATTCGTACCGCACTAGAAGAATTCAAGCCGGATTTGATTCATGTAGCGAATCCAGCGATTTTAGGGTTAAGTGGATTATATTATGCCAAAAAGTTAAATATTCCGTTGGTAGCATCCTATCATACCCATTTACCCCAATATTTGCAGCATTATGGCTTGGGGATGTTAGAGGAACTGCTGTGGAGCTTATTAAGAACGGCTCATAACCAAGCTGAACTCAATTTGTGTACGTCTACCGCAATGGTACAAGAACTGCAAAATCACGGGATTGAACGGGTAGACTTGTGGCAACGGGGTGTGGATACGGAACTATTTGATCCGAGTTTCGCGAGTCTAGAAATGCGCGATCGCTTAAGTCAAGGTCATCCAGACTGTAACTTATTATTGTATGTGGGACGCTTAGGGGCTGAAAAGGAAATTGAACGGATTAAACCCGTGTTAGAAGCGATTCCCAATGCGCGGTTAGCGCTTGTTGGCGATGGCCCCAATCGTCAAGTCTTAGAAAGTTATTTTGAAGGAACACCCACCCATTTTGTCGGGTATTTGCGAGGAAAAGAATTAGCAGCCGCTTACGCTTCAGCCGATGTGTTTATTTTCCCCTCCCGCACCGAAACGTTAGGGTTAGTGCTATTAGAAGCAATGGCGGCGGGAACCCCCGTTGTCGCGGCGCGTTCTGGAGGAATTCCTGATATTGTCACCGATGGAGTGAATGGATATTTGTTTGATCCAAAAGACGAAAACGGTTCGATCACGGCTACTCAACGGTTGTTTGCCAACCCCGAAGAACGAGAAACCCTGCGCCACCATGCTCGTTTAGAGGCAGAACGTTGGGGATGGCTGGCGGCGACTCAGCAGCTACGACGCTATTATGAAGGGATTTTGAGCCGTTATTCGTTACCTTCTGCTGCTTAGAAGATTTTCCCATTGCTCCTCGCGCTGTCGTGTTAAAACAAGCTTAGGAGTTTGTTCAGCGTGAGGAGCAATCGCCGTTAAGGTTGATAAACGAATCCGATGCTATAGAATAATACCAGTTACTCTCCTAGAAAACCTAACATGGGTGACAGGGAGATAAAACACTGCCTTTATTTGTTTGTTATCATCTTATTGCTAACTGTCTTTTCAATTTTTCCTTTGGGAAGGTTTGGTTCTATCCAAAACCATTAACTCTATGCTTAGGGTTTCAGCACTTTCCATCTTACACTTTATCCCTCGCCCCTTCCCATGACTTTTTCCAATGCTGGTAGCATTCTCGCTACGCTGACACAAGTTGATCGCATGGGCCTGTTGGCAGCGCGTGTTAAAAATCTGCCAATTGGGGAATTTATTTGCATTCTTGATTTTATTACCGCAGAATTCCAGCAATTTTTGCGGGCTATTGATCTGATTAATAATGAAGGGATTGAAACCCTTTTAGAACAGTTACTCGATGCGTTTACCTTAAAAATCGGTCAGATTTTAGAAGCCGATCGCACGACAATTTTTTTAATTAATCGCAATAAAAATCAGCTTTGGTATACCCGTCATGAGGAAACGGGACAAACGCGAGAAATCCGTTTACCGATGGATGTGGGAATTTTAGGTTATGCGGCCCGCACGGGAGAAGCAATGAACGTGGCAGATGCCCATCATTCCCCGTTATTTGATCCCGAAGTCGATGAACCTGCTGGATATTGCACCCGCAGTATTCTCTGTATGCCGATTTTTAGTAGCCAAAATCCAGAGGAACCCGTTGCGGTGGTGCGGCTACTCAATAAAGCGGGGGAAATGCCCTTTACCGACGAGGATCAACAACAGTTTAGAGCCTTCGCGGATTCGATTGGAATTATTCTCGAAAGTTGTCAATCCTTTTTTGTGGCGGCGCGCAATCAACGGGGGGTGGCGGCGTTATTAAAAGCAACTACAACGTTAGGACAAAGTTTGGATTTACAAACGACGTTGCAAGCGGTGATGGAACAGGCGCGAGATTTAATGCAAGCCGATCGCAGCACGTTATTTTTATTAAAAAAAGAAACCCAAGAACTGTGGACAAAAGTTGCCAGTGGGGATGGCACAAAAATGATAGAAATTCGGATTCCGGCGAATCGTGGGATAGCGGGTTATGTGGCATCAACGGGTCAAGTTTTAAATAGTCCCGATGCTTATGCTGATCCCCGTTTTGACCCGACAACGGATCAACGCACAGGTTATGAAACTCGCAATATTTTATGTATGCCTGTGTAGAATGCGGCAGGGGAATTAATCGGTGTTACGCAATTAATTAATAAAAATAAAGGCAGTTTTACTAATTCCGATGAAGAATTTTTACGGGCATTTAATGCTCAAGCGGGAATTGCTCTACAAAATGCTCAATTATTTGAAAATGTGATGGTGGAAAAACAATATCAGAAGGATATTTT
>JBMDYE010000619.1:0-2061 GCA_048595135.1 Planktothrix sp.
TGGTGCAGTGAATATTGAGTTTCCAATCAATTAATTTCCCCAACGAGTGGGGAGGCAGAAGCAACCATTGAATTACTACGAAAAGACTCTGAGCAAGGTTTCCAATCAATTAATTTCCCCAACGAGTGGGGAGTCCATATAGGGATGGCAACAATCGAGGAGCTTGTAGCTTTGTTTCCAATCAATTAATTTCCCCAACGAGTGGGGAGTCCCCCTATTTTAAACCCAGACACCATCGGATGTCTAGAGGGCATTTGCGAGGCTCAGGAAAACCGTTGGCTGAAACGGTAATTAACCTTTCGCTGAAATCTCTAAAACCCTTACCCAGAGAGATATCGAGGCTCCTAACGAGACCATCAGCCTTCCAGCCATTTTTTCTGAGCCTCGCAAGCTTATAAAATCGTTGATGACCCATTTTAACCCTAGTAACCTTATTCTCAAACTAACTTAATATTGGGACTATTTTTAAGAGGATTAAGTACAATTCCGCCGTAAAAAGCTGAACAGAATATTAATTTTGAACCCTCGCCTCTAATAAATTAAAGATTTTTTGATTCAAACTATCATAGGGATTTTTTGTCGGTACATGAGTAATCGCTTGTAATAAGTCTCGCATATTCTTTTTAACCTTTTCTGGCTCATCAATTTCTGAAATCCCCTCAAACCCATGAATAAATTGATTGCGTTGATCACAATATTCGTTTAAAGCTGCTACTTGTGAATAAAGGTGACAGAATTGGGGCGATATTTCCAGAATCGCCATCAGCGTTAACCGACTCATAAACCCATAAAGATTTAAACTTTTGCCATTGGGTAAACGATAATTTTCTAAGCTTTTATAAAAATGACCCTTTTCTATTTGCTTGAGAGTTTCCCAGAATTGATCGGTATCTTGGATTTTTTGAGGAAGTTCAATTTTTAAGGTTTCTTGGACAACGAATCTTAGAAAACCCTCTTGGAACCTAAACACATCAACCAAAAAATCAGCATATTGTTGATTTTTTAATTTTATAAACGCCTTAAAATAAGCTTCTTTTAATAAAGCAGGTTTATTTTTTTGACGCAAACTCGAAATTTCTGAAACCCACTGCGGTTCTAAATCCTGTTTCCAAGGTTGAATAACCGTAAAAGCCGAATTAAAATCAAATGTGATTCGAGAATCCGCATATTTTAACAGTGCTTCAATTAATTCTGTGGATAACTGGCTAACTTTAACCGTTGCTAACGCTCCACTATAATTATAATCTAAAATTTGTTGCTGAATGACTTTTAAATCAAATTCATTTTTTAAAACCTCAACATTGGTTGGAAAAACTCTCGGTTGTCCTAACTGCATTTGTTTAGGGTTTCTAACTTGCCAAACTGAACTATGAGGCGCATAACCCGCCGCCTGTAAAATACTCCAAGCGGACTTCATGACGGGTGTACCGGATGAGGCATTAAAGTCTAAATGATCCCCTTTTTGTAGATATTGTTTTGCTAATTCTAATCCTTTTCTCGCTTCTTGAACAGCGGCTAATAAATTAACCGGATCTTGGGAAAGACTATTTTCAACCGGAATAATATCAATCTGATCAAGAGCTAAATTTAAGGGTTCATCTTTTAACCAATCTTTAGTGGCTTCTGCTCGTTGTTGGGTTTCGGCTGTATGTAATAAAATAACTCGATTAATAGTATTATGTTCTGCCATTAAATACCGAATTAAAGTAACAATAGAACCTTCTTCTGTGGTCTGTTCAGAAAAGGGATCTTGGTTGCCAACAAAAGATAAAACAAGACTTGCCATATTCAGTATTTTCAGAAATATTTATGAATTAGGGTGAGTAATGATCACCCTAAAATTAAACAAGGTTTAAACTAAATTTAAAAGCTTAATCAATTGTTATTCCGGTTGATAAGTATTGAGTGCTTCCTTTAGTTCTTGATGCAATTGTAGCATTAAACTTGCTTTTTCTAAAGAAAGAAAATCTTGCTCTGTAATAAAGTTTAAGAACTTTAGAATTTGATTTTCCCAAGCTTCCAGAGAATCCACAGCCCAAAAGTCCTGTAAATTTTTCTCAG
>JBMDYE010000620.1:0-1524 GCA_048595135.1 Planktothrix sp.
TCATCATTTATGTCAATCTTTCCGAGTAGTTAAGTGGCTATTTGAGTTTTGTGCTGCGGGGTCAAATTTTTGATTTTCCCAAGCTTTTTATGTACGGGATTTTGCCACAACCTATTTAGGATTGCTATAGTGAGTTGAAAAGCCTCTACCGCTTTACTGAGTGTAAATTTACGATAAGGCATAAAAGTTTTCCCAATCTGTTGATCAATTTAAAAGACCTCGAATTTAAGACTCTCCTAACAGATTATTGATGCCCTAAATTATACAACTCCTTGAGAAGCTAATCCAGTCTTGTTTTTAGGCTTATTCCTTTCCAACTCATCTTGAAATTTTAAGCAATATTGTTAGAGTTTAGCTCTGGAAGTCAAACTTTTGTTCTATTCCCTAGAATAATTATCAATAAAATCAGTAATTTCCTGATAAAAACCCTGCCCCTTTTCCCGACTGCTACTTGCAGTCACCAATAACCTTAACGTTTCCACCAGTGAAGCCAGAGCAGCATGACAAACCAAGTCAAAAAGCCGCCCTAAATCATCTTGGTTTTGTTGTCCATAAGCCAAGGCATTAATATAATCATTGCGAATTTGGTTATGAATGACAACAATCGGATAACCCGCACGAATTAACAGTAAATTCATTAATAACCGAGCCGTTCGACCATTGCCATCGCGAAACGGATGAATCGAAACAAAGCGATAATGAGCCATTGTCGCATACTCGACCGGATGCAGTTTTAAAACTTCTTCTGAGTTGAGCCAGATTACAAAATCTCTCATTAATTGAGAGAGTAAATAATGGGGAGGATAACGATAATTTGTTCCGGCTGCTATTACATCTAAAGTCCGATAAATTCCTGCTTCATTAGGGTGAATTTTTCGGAGAATGAGATTGTGAATTTGTTTAATTTCCCATTCATTAATTGACCTATCCTTTTGGGCTAAACCTTCAATATAATCAATCGCCTCCTTATGTCCAATCACTTCTAAATGTTCGTCGAGGGTTTTCCCCCCAATTGTAATCCCTTTCGTTAACACTAACTCGGTTTCACTTTGGGTTAAAGTATTCCCTTCAATGGCATTAGAATTATAAGTAAATTGGACATCATAAAGTTTTTTGAGTTCGGCGACAATCATGGGTTCAAAAGGTCTAAAGCCATCTAACCAAGTTTTTAGTTTGTCAATTTGCTCTAATTTAAGTTGATAATTCATCGTTAAATAGCGATTGATTAAAGCCGTTAATGAAAATTCTTTTTCTTGACTTAAAGCGATGATTTGTTGAATAAATTTATCATAGCGTTGAGAAGAATATCTTAATAAATTATCGTCCCTGGCACTAACCCAGGTCTGATTGATTCTAGTTTGATTGTCTTCCTGCTGTTTAAGATAAGTTTCTTTCTTCTCCATATTTTTGAATATCCTCATTTTGGGGTTTTGGTAGCAATCATACAGAAACTTACGCTAAGGGCTGTCGCTAATTCCCTCCATACCGAGGTACGAGTAAAATTGTGCAACATCAACCCAAAAA
>JBMDYE010000621.1:0-12971 GCA_048595135.1 Planktothrix sp.
GTAAGAGATTCTTCGTTTCACTCAGAATGACACATAAAAAAATTGTCATCCTGAATGTAGCAAAGCGAAATGAAGGATCTCTAGTTAACCCACAATATAGTAAGAGATTCTTCATTTCACTCAGAATGACACATAAAAAAATTGTCATCCTGAATGCAGCGAAGCGGAATGAAGGATCTCTGATTAACCCACAATATAATTAAGAGATTCTTCGTTTCACTCAGAATGACAAATAAAAATTGACAGCAAAGGAAAACTTAGAAGAACCATTAACCTATTAGAATGTAAAGTTTATTTTTATAACTCATTTAAACTTAAATCAACCCAGTTCGGATTCATAGACTCTATTAAATTTATTTTCTTTTCTCTTAACCAACCTTTAATTTGTTTTTCTCTTGCGATCGCAGCATGAACATCTGATGTTTCTTCATAATACACTAATTTTGTAATATTATATTTTTGAGTAAACCCAGGAATTAATTTATGTTTATGTTCATACACACGACGAGTTAAATCATTAGTTACTCCTGTATAAAGTGTTTTAGACTTATTGGTCATAATATAAACATAATAATTTTTCATTTTTACAGACTCTCTTACCTCTTAATAAGAAGTTTACACTATCATTGTTCATCTAATGCTTAACTGATCCCCCCGCTCTCTTTTTATTGCCAATTTTCTAATTCTGCAATCCAATTATTTAAAAGGGCGATGAGTTGTTCTCGTCGGGTTTCAAAGTTGGCAGCAATCCAAATTAAAATTAAGCCTAAAATAAAACTAATCACCCATTTCATAAACGAGTAAACCGAATTTAGGATAATGAGTTGATTGATAATATTAATTAAAAACGCTACAGTACCAATATAAAGAAAGGCTCGAATTCTCAATGCTAATCCTGAAAAAATTGCTAATAAACTGATAATTCCTGGGGTAATTCCTGTTCCTTCATTTGTGAAGAGAGACACCCCACAAATTAAACCAATTCCGATGATTCTAATCCCATGCCTGAGTGTTCGATTTTCTTCCCGTTTTAATTTAGGTTCGACTTGAGCAATATACAGTAAGGATAAAGCCAGAGGGGTGATTAGAATTAAGGGATCTAAATTATAGTCAAGGGATGAGAAATAATAATTTAGAGTAAAATTAACGACAAATAAACTCATATAGCTAAAGCGGATATTGTGCTGGTAAACAGCTAAAACACAATAAAGTATAGTGGTAACCATTGCTGAACCATACCAAACGAAGGTTTGAGTCGGTTCAATGGAAAAACTAGAGATAACTAAGGTAAAAATAGGCGTGGCGATCGCTACATTCTGCCACGGTTGGATCGGCCATCCCAAATCCAACCAAGGAAGAATATAAAAGAAATAAGCAATCATAGCAACAATTGCCCCAGACCAAGGAATCAAGACTTCCTGAAATGGCGTTAAACTGATGATGTAATTTAAGGTTAAGATCCCTTCAAATAGTCCTAAATAAACCCAAATTTCTGCTTCTTTCAAATTAGGATTATGGCGACCTTGGAAAATGGCATACCGCACTAATAAAACCGCCGTCCCTATGGCTACAATCTGTTGAGATTGAATAGAAGATAAGCTAGCGAGTAGTAAAAACAAGCTACCAATAAACCAGTGAAGATGGGCAATACGTTTAAGTTCGGCTGCGGGGATTTTTAAATAAACCTGTAAGCTAGGGGTAAGAATTCGATACCCATACATTAAGCTAGTTGCTAATACAGCGGAAGCAATTAATTGTTCTGGGAAAGATTGAGCAGAAACTTGATAAAATAACAGTTCATAAGCGGAAAGTGAAATTCCCAATATTCCGAAATAAATTAAGGGTTTAATCGCAGGTTGTCGTCGTCCAATCCCGATTAAAATTAAAGCAAAACCCAAAGAGGTTAATCCTGTCCAGTGGGCAAAAGTTGGAAAGCGGAAGATAATGCCTAAAATTCCATATAAAACCGGAATAATTTGCCAAGGATTGGGAAGATGATCAATTTGAGATCGACGTTGCCACCAGTCGCCAAATAGTTGAGTAATCAGTCCTAACGAAATGTTGGCAACGGCTAAACTAATCAGAGAATAATTTGTCCAGATTAAACTTTCAGCCACTAATAATTCTACAGCCCAAGCTAAACTATAAAGTATCCAAGGGGAAAGTTGAGTCGTTCTATGATTAAGGCGTTCTTCGATATTAATCGTTTTAATAATTAAGGCAAAAGTTGTTAAACAAATGGCAATAATAATGGAAAGATTAGGGATTAATAAATTCCAATATAGTCCTAAAGAATGAATCGTAAGTAAAGATAAATTGATGATACAGATAAACGTAAACCAATCTTCAATGGCTTTTCGATAAAGGGGAACTAAATTAGAGTCTTCTCGGAAATAAACATATAAAATAGGATTTAATATGGATAATCCCATTAAGGTAGAAGCAAACACAAGAAACCAATCATCTCCCCTCACATAATCTTGGAGAGAAATGAAGATGAAAGCTAACCCAAACCCGACGGTTAATGTGGCAGAAACTAAGTGATTAAGTAGGCGAGTATTAATGATCATCAACGCCGTTACAACTCCGACACTGATTAAGCGAGTTTGTGGTTGGGCAAATGTTAAAGTTTGGGCTGTAATTCCAGCGATAATACTTAATTTAGTTTCTAATCGTTGTTGAGATCCGGTTGTTTGAGTGGCGACTAAAGTTAAGGATAAAGGCACTGTTAACCAAGTTAATCCCCAATAATAATTAGGGGATAAATAATTTAATTGTACCGCTAAAATTCCATAGGCTAAAACGGCTAAAATAATTGCCAAATTCCAAGCACTTTGACGGAAAACTGACCCTTGAGGAGAAGCGAAAACATAGAAACTGAATTCCGCTATCATTAATCCTAAGAACAGTGTTGCCCAAATTTCTAAGCTAAGGGTGGGAAAGAACCAATAAATAAAATTAGTAAAGGTGAGTAAACCTGCGATATGGGTTAGATAAATTAAAGCGGGATGAGGCGCTTGACGACGGGAAGCAACAATGGCTAAAGTTATAGTAGAAGCCAGTAAATTAAGCGATTGCAACGGTACATTATAAATCGATAAACTGGTTAAAAAAGCTCCAAATCCTAACGTTAAAACATCTCCAATTTGAGCTAATTTTAATTTGGGTTTGCGGTAAATCCAATCGGTGAAAATTGCCATAAAAATCAGGTAGGGAAACCACGTTAAACTCAGTAATGCCCAAGGAGAATTTTGAGAACGGGTGACTTCTACCCCAACGGAAATCGCCATTGTTTTGAACTCTGGCGGAATTAAACGCGGGACTAACCAAATTATTTCTAATCCAATCGCAAAAATAGCGATTAAATCTTGAGGTTTCCAATATTTGAGTAAGTTTTTGCTAAAAATTGCGATCGCAATTCCACTAACTGCAAACGCTTGCCAAGGTTGGGTTAAAATTGAAGCGCACCATCCTAAAACTAGCACCGCATAACTACAACGATGTAGAATTATAGAAGGAGAAAGATATAAAAATCCTGCAAAAGTTCCTAACCCTAAGCCTAGTTGAGCAACATCAACTTGCGTGACAAAAATTGCCCGCCCAAATAAAATAGCAAGGAGATATAAAACAACAATTCTGCTATCAATCCCTTTGTTGATTTCTTCTCGATTAATTTGGGGGTTAATTAAGGTTAAAAGTCCGGTTAGAATCACTCCTAAATAAACAGCAATGACGGGAAAGCCAGGTAATCGCCATCCCCAGTTTAAATAACTTAATCCGAGTTGGTTGAGAAGGGGACGTTTTTGTAATTGTCCTTGTTCTTTGTGAAGAGAAACGGTTAAACCTGTTAAAATAATAGAGGCGATCGCAATGGTTAACAAACCCAAAAAATCTTGCCACAATCTCAACCCATCCATCGCCCAAAAATTCAGGGGCATTAATAGCAACGTCACCCGTTTTAAGGCTTCTGCGGTGACAGGTAAACGAGATTGTTGACTGCCCCACCGACTAGCACCCCAAAAGGCAATTGTATAGAAAAATAAAATTAAATACTGGGCTGTTGCCGGAAATTGTTCCCATTGACTAGCGGCTAAAACCCCCGACGAAACCACCACTAAAAATAACCCTAAAAACAGTAACCAGCGGACACTTAGTTCTGCTTTTAAAGATTGAAATAAGTCTGTAATAACATTTCGAGATGGAGGTGAGGTTGTAACGGGTTCTCGCTGGGAAAATTCCTCTTCTGCAAAAACTTCAATCTGAGGTTGATTGACAACCCTTTCCGGCATAGGAACAGCCAAATATTGTTGGCAAATTCCCCTCACCTGTTCATCTGATAATAAACCTAACTGCAACCAAGTTTCTAACCCTTCTAATAGATTAGGGTTAGTTGAATCAATTGCAATAGAAAGACGAATTAAGCGTTCTAAAGGGGGCGACATAGAGAATTAAAGAATAATAATTTAGTTAATAAAATATAGCTTGTAGGGGCGAGGTAACCTCGCTCCTACTATTCCCCTTTATTTTAATTGACACCCTTTAACTTTTAAAGACATTTCTTGAATCCAACCGCCTCCCCAAGCATTCATCATTCCTTCCGAAAGAACAGGACGCAATGGCAAATGTCCTTTCGGTGCAGTTTTAACATCAAAGGTTGGTTGAGTGCCTTTCCATCCCACAATCTGTTCAAATTTTAGAGAATCTTCGTAATTTTTCCCCTTCAGATTTTGCCAGATTTGAGCTTGAACACTAAACCCAAACTTACCTTGACTATATTTAGTCCAAAGTTGATCAATTTCACGAAATTCTGGACAAGATAAATTACGGGTATCCGTCGCCACTAAATAACCTCGTTTCTTTTGTCCTGCCATTTCTAAAACTCTCAGAGATGTCAACCGATTTGCCTCTTTCCAATTGCCCGCAGCTAAGGCATTTTCTAATTGCGTTAAAGCGGTTGTATTCACGGCTAAACAGGTTTTTACTCGGTCATAAAAAGCCGGAAGATAAGTATAATTTCGTTCTTCTTGTAAATACATCGCATCAACACTACAACTGCCACAACCTGGCCCACTTTCTTTAATCATGGAAACAATTCTTTCGGCTGAAATTCCATGCCAAGGTAAATGTCCTACGGGAGCTTTGGGTGTGTAATTTAGTTCGGTTTCCATCATCCAAGTTGAGGCAAAAAACTTAGAAATTAATTCATCTTCTGTGAGAGGTTGTGTTCTCACCCAGCCCATTTGTTTACCAAAGGATTCGATTTTAGAACGATTATTTCCAGGTGCATTTTTTTGCCAGGATTGTTGCTGAACACTCAACCCAAATCTACCATTACTCGCTTTCAGCCAAAGTTGATCAATCGTTTTAAGATTAGGGCAGGAAAGATTATTCAATTGAGGTTTGGCATACAAATCTTGATTGGGATAAATCCATTGATGAATTAGCCGTCTTGTCTCCTCATTTGCAGCTTTCCAGTTTTGCGAGTTTAAAGATTGTTCTAAGGATTTGAACTGTGAATTATCGGGCGTTGCGACAGTGGGGGCAGTTGTTAAATTAACATTAAGAGTAAGGGCAGTTACCCCAGCTAAAAGCAGGTTAAAACGGCGCATAGTTATTGAGTAATAGGATAGATTCTGTTAATTTAACTGTTCGCTACGGTGTTGAGAAACTCAGGATAATTTGTAGGATGGGGTATGCCCACCACCACCCTATCTAATTAAATTAGAGTTTTCAAGCAAAACAAATCCTATTCCTGACAACGACAATCCTCTGCTTTTTTGGACTTTAAACGCTGTTGACGGTCTTTAATAATCGTTGTTAAATTCGGTCTTCCTGTTAACGCTAATCGCCAATCAGCCCAAATTTCATAGATAATATTCATCACAGAACCAACCACAGGCCAGCGAGTCGGCGCGTAAATCCAACCCATGCCTAAAATATCATAAACACGCCAAAAAACCTCTAAGTTAGTAATAATTGTTCCATCGGCTAAAATTGCATGAATTCGCCCCATTGCGGTTTCAAAATCAATGCCGTTATTGTCTTCAGCAGAATAGTTTTCATCCGCAATATCCACAAACGCCACTAATCCCCGTCCGTTATCTTTTTTCCGTAAAAAATTAACCTCTCGCACACAAAGCGGGCATTCTCCATCATAAAGTAGCTTAATTTTCCAGGTTGGAGATACATTAACAGCGTTTAAAGAAGTTTGAGTTTCAAGATTTTGAGTAGTCATGTTTAATTCCTGATTAACCGAATTTTTTCTTGGCTTGTTCGTACACTTCAACGGTAATTTGATGTTCTCCCATTTCTTGGGCTAACTTTTCAATTTTTTTACGCGCCGCCGGACGAACAAAAAAGGGAATTTCTTTCAAACGTCCTTCGGCTTCCGGTGTCCATTCAATCGCGTTACTCATTGTTTTTTCAGTCTCAATAACATGAAGTTCAACTTATTTTAATTCAATTGAGCAAATAATTCCGCCCAATTTAAAGAAGCGGGTCTGGTTCCTTGATTAATCATCTCAAATGTTTTATTTTCCGTTGAGGAATAATTTAAACATTCAACGCAAGCCGCCGCCACATCAATGCGACTGGTTTGTCCTGATAACGTGTCTCCTGTTGATAGAATAACGTCCTTTTTTCCCTCCGTTGTTGCCTTAATTAAGGTATTCAAATCGTAGGAGGTATAAGGGCCGTCAATTAATTGTCCAGGTCGAATAATGGTATAAGGTAAACCCGAATTTTTTATCGCTTCTTCCCCTTGTTTTTTTGCATCTAAAACCCCATAAGCATTGAGAATACTGTAAGGCGGTTGATCTTTTCGTTCAATGCCACAGGAAGATACAAAAACAAACCGTTGTAAATCTTTGGGGGCAGCATTAACTAAATGTTCAATACCCACCGCATCCACTTGAATTGGGCTATTTTTAGCAATAGATTGGCGATACTCTGCATCTAAATAAATTCTTGCCCAAGTTTGTAAATTTTCGAGGGGATTTAGATTAGCAGGTAACTGAAATTCCCACCGTTGAGACGGAAAAGCAGTGGTTCCTGTACAGCAAATAATCGCGTTAATCTCTGACATGACAGCAGGTAAAGTTTCGGCGTTGCGAATATCACCGACCACCGCTTCAACTTGATGATTAAACATTTGTTGAGCTTTGCTGACATTGCGCGTTAAAACTCGAACAGACAACCCTTTTTCTAATAAATTCGCAACGGTTAACTGTCCGACGCCACCTGTCGCACCTACGACTAACACTCGCCCTGAAAAATGATTGGTTGATGCAGACATTGTTTTCTCCGTAAATACACAAAAAATAGCTGTTTTTAATCAACAATGACTGAACCGCGTGACTCGTTTAAAGAAACCGCAAAAACCCGATTTCTGAATAGAACATTAAGCTTTTTACCCTAAACTTAGGTAAGAAGCTGGGTTTTTACTCGAAGTTATTCTACCGTCTTTTAGAAATTTTTTGTTGATTGACTGCCGCTTCATAAATTTTTTGATTGGCTTTCACCGATTTGTCTAAATCAACAATGGGGTTAGGATAATCCACCCCTAACCTAACGTCAAAGCGTTGTTGTTCAACGGGTATTAATGTCCAAGGTTCATGTACTTTAGAGGCGGGTAAATTCGCTAATTCTGGCAACCAATGTTTAACATAATCTCCATTGGGATCATAATCTTTCGCCTGTTTCAGAATATTAAAATAGCGGAATCCCCGTGCATCGTTACCTACACCTGCGGTATAGTTCCAGTTTCCCCAATTGCTACAAACATCATAATCAATTAATTGGGATTCAAACCATTCTGCCCCCATTTGCCAATTTATTCCTAAATTTTTAGTTAGGAAACTGGCAACATTTTGTCGTCCTCGATTTGACATAAATCCTGTTGCTAACAGTTCCCGCATATTAGCATCAATGAGAGGAAATCCCGTGTTCCCAGCGCGCCACTGTTCAAATCGTTCTTCGTCTTCTTTCCAAGGAATCGGAATTCCTTGTAATCCTTCGGGGTAAAATATTTTATTCCCATGTTTTAAGGCAATTAAGCGGAAATAATCGCGCCATAATAACTCAAAAATCAGCCAATAGGTAGAGTCATTTTTGATTCGTTGTTCTTCATATTTTTCAACCTCATCATAAATGAAGCGAGGGGATAAACAGCCCAAGGATAACCAAGGGGAAAATTTAGAAGAATAATTTTCTCCTAACATTCCATTCCGAGTTTCTTTATAATTTCTCAGATGATCTTGGTTCCAAATATAATTCTCCAACCGTTCAATTGCAGCCGTTTCTCCTCCTCTAAATTTCATGACACTGCGAGGATCAAAACTCGGAGATTCTAACCCTAAATCTTTCAGGGTTGGAAGTTCTCCCAGTTCAACTTCCGGTAAAGTCGGTAACTTCTCAGGCGTAGTAAACGGTAAATTAACCGTTGATTTCTGCTCAACTTGCTTTCTAAAATTCGTAAATAATTCAGGAACTTGACTAATCGAAAAAGGTAAATCTCTAAGATCATATAGGGTTGCACCCCAACAGGGTCTTAGAGAAGTACCCAAAGGTTTTAAAGCTTTTTCTAATCGACGTTCTACAATTAATTCTTCAGAAGTGGCTTCTTGATAATAATAAACGGTATCAATCTTAAGCGTTTGAACTAAATTTGGAAGAATTTGTTCAGGCTTACCCAAACGTACCACTAAATTGCTACCCTTTTTTGTCAAGGACTGACGTAAATCGGCGACACTTTCTAATAGAAATTGGGCGCGGAATGCTCCGGTTTTTGGGAAACCAAACGGGGTTTTCCTAAATTGTCGGGGATCGAAACAATAAACAGGAATAATCTGTGCTTGTGCTTTTAACGCCAAATACAAGGGTTCATGATCATGTAGGCGTAAATCATTCCGAAACCAAATTAAAATTCGTTTTTGCGTCACCATTCGTTTAGTTATCAAAGGTTTAGTGCGTTTAATCAATCAGTGGAACTCATCGCTCCACGAATTTACAAAACTTTACACTTTATCCATTTTAGTGGAATCCGTCGGTTTGACAACTAACCATCGTCCGGTTTTCGGATCACGATAGGCTGTAAAAGGGTTGGAACGCAAGGGTTTACGACAGCTTTTCATGGTTCTCAACTCCTTGTTCTCCATGCTTAAAACAATAGGGATGAACTCGATAATTTAATTATTCCCTATTTTCCCGCTTGTATCAGAGACAGTCATCGCTAAAATTCTGTGATCATTCCTCACGTTTTGAGTGACAATAAACACAGAGGCTAGTGATAACCATCAACTTTATTTGGTGATCATTATCACAACTTTCTGGGGAACAATATATTTAGGGTTATTGATGATTATGAGAAATATTCAAAACTTTATTGTTATTGACACCGAAGGACAACCGATTTTAAGAGAATTGGCAATTGTCAATCATGAAGGGGAATTAATTTATGAAGCCTTCACAGAAAATCATCCGCAAAATCCCCACATTCCCTATCGAATGAAACCGTTAAAAACGATTTTAAATGAATTTTTAGAAATTGCTCAAAATCAAACCATTATTTGTCATTATGCTCAACATGATATTGAAGTTTTAAGAAATACCTTTAAAGCCGCAGGGATTACAGCCCCGCAATTGGATTTTCAATGTAGTTTTGAAATGGCGCAACAGTATTTACCCCAACTGGATAGCCATTCCTTAGAAGGCTTAAGTAAACATTTAAGATTAAAACTCGATGGTCAATTTTTTTCTAAAGATTCCGCCCATCGCGCTAAATATGATGCGTTATTCACCTATCAACTTTATAAACATATCCTCAATGAATGCTTAAAAATTGAACTCAAAGAATTTCCCAACCCATTCGGAACCAGTCGCGTTGATACCCCGTTTCAGGATCATCCTGATTTTAGAGGGATTTTTGCAGAAGAGTGCGATCGCATAAAAGTAATTTTAGCTGATATTAAACAAGATACGAATCATCAAACCAAAGGCGCTGTTGTAATTGGGGAACCTGGGGCGGGAAAAACCCACTTAATGATGCGATTAGCCAAGGATTTATTACAAATTAATCGCTTACTCTTTATCCGCCAACCCAATAATCCTGATGCGGTTTTATTTCATACCTATAGTCGCATTTTGGAATCCTTAATCCAAATGATTCCGAATACAAACCATACTCAACTAGAATATTTATTAGCCAATAGTTTCGCTAAAATTATTAAAGATACAGATGATTATTCCACCGCCAAAACCCAAAAAGATGAACGAATATTAGAACTGATAGAAAGGGGAAATCTTAAACTGTTTACCGATTTAGCTGAAAGCGAAACCAAAACGAAACGGGAATATTGGCAACATATTGAAAAACGAGCCTTAGATTGGTGGAATCGAAACTTTTCCGCCGCTGGATACGCCCCAAAAATCCTTCAAGGGATTGTTAAATTTTGTGGATATACCGATTTTAATCGTCGTCAAATTATTACCAATTGGTTAGCCTTAAATGATCTATCCCCAGAGGAATTAGAACGAGTGGGGTTACAATCTTGGGGCGAAGAAATGAGCCGAGAAGAAGTTTCTTTAGAAGCGTTAAAAGTCTTCGGTCGCTTATCCTTAATGGATGAACCGTTAATTATTGTCTTTGATCAGTTAGAAGGATTAGGATTAAAACACAATGAGCGCTTACTGCAATGTTTTGGAGAAGCCGTTAAAGAAATTTTTACCCATGTTCCCAATAGTTTAATAATTTTAAATCTATTTCCCGATCGCTGGCAACAATTTAAACAAGTTTTTGATGGATCTATTATTGATCGCATTTCCCAAACTCAAATCTTCCTCAACCGTCCCTCTAACCAACAATTAACCCAGCTATTAAACCTAAAAACCAAACCCTTAGACGTTCAAATCGAAGATTTATTTGAAGCCGATGAAATTACAGCCATTTTAAATCATAATTCAATTCGGGCAGTTTTAAACGCGGCTTCCGATTATTATCGTTATAAAATCGATAATATTCCCCTCCCAAAATATCAATTGATTCCCGCCTCAGTGACAACAGAACCGGAAGTTGAACAACGGTTACAACGGTTAGAAACAGAAATCGAACAACTCAAAGACAGTTTTACCCAATTAATCCAAGCGTTAGGAGAAGGAAAATTACAAAGCTTTGGGTTAGAAAATTGGCAAGATCCCCCCAGCAAACGGCGACTGAAAAATTACTTAAAAGAACAACAGATCACCTTAGAAGCCAATTTATCTAAACCTAAAATTCTCACCGATAGTGATGATTTAGGGAAATTAACGACGATTTTAGAAGCGTTAATGGTAGTCGTTCAACCGTTAACCTTAGATATGTTTCGGTTAGGAAGACGGGTACTTCCTGAACATTTAGTCATCCAACGAGAAACCCAAAGTTTTGTGATAGGATTTTTGCATTTAACAGGCGCGCCTTTTTTCCATCGGCTTAAAAATTGGAATGAGTTAGTTGGGAATAAATCTAACTTTAAGTTTATTCTATGTCGGGATGAACAGGATTATCCAATTAATGGGAAAAGTAGTTTATTTGAATTGGAAAAGCTCAACCATTCTCGCAACGGTCAATTGTTAGTGCTTGATCCCTACCAACGTCTGATTTTTGAATTAATCTATCAAATGATTATCGATATTCAAAATTATGATTTAGAGGTAAAATTAGAAGACGCAATGGAGTTTGTGTTATCAGAATATCAAGAGTATTGGTTATTTCAACCGTTTTAAGATTCCCCCTCAGTATTTCTGGGGGGAATCACGGTTAAAGGGTAATGTCTAACCCATAGTCTTGACACAGTTTGCGTAATTCGGCTTTAAAACGCGATCGCACCGCATCCGGCGCGACAATTTCACAATCCTTTCCATACCGAAACACCTCCCGAATCAACCAAAACGGATTCACCACCCGCCGCACCACCTGACGAACCTCGCCCAAAACCTTGTCTTCGAGATCATCCGGTTTTGATTCATAGGCTTTTACTAACCCTTTTTTAAAGTGTAAGTACACTTCTATGGAATCTAGCGATCCACGCCACTCCCCACTCTTAGGTAAAATTTTCTTAATTCGGTCTAACCTCAGACATCGGTTATGGCGGAGTTGCGGCACGTCTTGACTATCTTCGGTTTCATCACACCATATTTGTAGGTAATAACGTTTCTCATAAAAACACAATTCAGCATAATGGGCGGTATACTCCATTTCCTGTCCTTGAGAGTTGCCATAAATAACATGAAACGGCTGTTTTCGAGCAATTTGCTGATCCACATAGAGCCGCCAAGCTTCAGCCTGTTGACTTACTTGTTCTAACAAAGCCTGACGAAGAGGGGTTTCTAGGTTTCCTCGATCCACTAATAACTCTAAAATCGTTTGTGCGTCTTCAATCAAACCCGAATCCACTAACACTTTTGTTGCCTGTTGCAATGCTTTGATTTGATTCGCATTCAGAGTAAAGGGTTGTCCGACTTCGAGTTGTGAAAGGGCGATCGCAGCTACTAACCCCGACGCACTAGGATTATCACCCCATTTTATATTGAGGCGAAGGGCAATGTCTTCGAGCTTTTCTTTCGTTCCAGGGGGAACAGACAGGGTTAAGGTTTCTTTTTTTCTAGGCATTTTCAAAAATTCTTCTGAAACTTACTTGCAAATTTTAGATGCTTGTGCCATGATATTTTTGTAAACACATTATATCTCTAATTCAGCAACCCTAACGACATATCAAAGATCAGATCTAATCTTAGGGGGGAAGCCTAATGATATTTTCTGTTGTGGCTGGTTTGCTTATGTTCCCACAACCAGGCAATAAAAAAGCCAGAACCCCGTTCTGGCAAAAGATCCCTGAAAAGGGATTGATGATATTGAGAAGGAAAAACCTTCAACCTCTATATTATCTAAGTTTCAAACCCTCAAAGGGATTCCAGATGATAGAGGCTATATCTGATTT